>JBAUUM010000313.1:0-4682 GCA_049582705.1 Actinocatenispora sp. | reverse complement strand
CGCGCAGCCCGCCCCGTCCGGCACCGCCTCGCCGGGCGGCGGCCGGGTCGAGAGCGTGACCCCGTCGGGTCGGGCGAAGCTCGGATCGCGCTCCACGCCGAGCGTCCGCGCGCAGTGCACGGTGTCCGCGAATCTCGTACCGTCCTGCGGCGCCTGGCTCGGCATCTGGCCACGCACCCGCGGCGACGGCACCCTCACCACCGACCTGCGCGGCAACCTGGCCAGCCTGGAGCAGCGACTGGGTCGCCGGGTGGACCTGGTCAGCCGGTACTACGGGTGGGGTCAACTGCCGCCGGACGGTACCGACACGGCCTGGCGGGACCAGCACCACCTGCTGCTCATCGACCTGCGTGCTCGCGACTTCAGTACCAACCGCTACGTGACCTGGCGTTCGATCGCCCGCGGTGACCACGACCGGTACCTGCGCACCGTGGCCAGTCGGCTGCGGGACTTCCGTTCGCCGGTGTTCTTCTCCTTCAACCAGGAGCCGGAGCAGGAACTGGAGCACGGCACCGGCCAGGCGGGTGGGCCGAAGGACTTCGCCGCGGCGTACCGGCACATCCACGACGTGGTGACCGGGGCGGGCGCGCACAACGTGCGGTGGGTCTGGTGGGTGATGGGCTACCTGGGGCACGTCGACTGGTATCCGGACCTCTACCCGGGCGACCGGTACGTGGACTGGGTCAGTTACGACCCGTACGACTTCAACGCCTGCCACCAGGCCGGATACGAGTCGGCGGCGCAGTCGGTACTGCCCTTCGTGCGCTGGTTGGGCCGTACCGGCCTGGGCGCGGGCAAACCGGTGATGCTCTCCGAGTTCGGCTCGCACGGCGCACATCGGGGCGACTGGTACCGGGACCTGGGCCGGGTCGTGAAGCGGACGCCCCGGATCAGGGCCGTGGTGTCCTTCGACTCGAACTCCGGCGGCTGCGACACGCGGGTCACCGCGTCGGCCGACAACTGGCGTGGCTTCCGGTCGATTGCCGACGATGCGTACTTCCGGCAACGCCTGCCCCGCTCGGTCTCCTCTACCCGCTAGCGGGTCCGCACGTCGCGGTTCTGAACAGTCATACCGTTCGGGTTGAGCGGTGTGGCCGATGATCGTCTGAGGTGAACGTTCCGGACCATTATGTATAACTGAGGGTGTGCGGTTCCTAACCGAAAGGCCGATTCCCAACCCGCAGGCGGTCCGGGAAGCTTCCGGTGTCCAGTGCCCGGTTGGAAGGGACCGCACGTGAAGAGTTCACCGCTCAACCAGGCCGATCGCCTTCCCCGTCGACGCGCGCTGACCGTGGGCGCGCTCGCCGCTTCGGCGCTCGCCACCACCTCGGTCCTGCTGCCGTCGCCGGCGCTGGCCCAGACGGTGCCCGCACCCACGGCCGGCAAGGTCGCGTCGGCCAACCCCGCCGACCAGACGCCCCACGCCAAGGACGGCGAGGCGCGGGCCTTCGCGCAGATCGGCTCCACCGTCTACGTCGGTGGCACCTTCACCCAGGCGAAGAGGTCCACCGGGACCAGCTTCGCAGCCCACCGCTACCTCTTCGCGTACAACGCCAGCACCGGGGCGCTGTCCAGCACGTTCGTCCCGCAGCTCGACGGCGCGGTGAACGCCCTGGCGGTCAGCCCGAACGGCAAGCTCATCGTCGGCGGCGCGTTCAAGAACGTCAACGGCGTCAGCCGCAAGAACCTGGTGGCCCTCGACCCGAGTACCGGGCAGACCGTGTCGACCTGGTCCGGCAAGTCCGACGGCGGCACGGTCCGGTCGCTGGTGGTGCACGGCAACGACCTGTACGTCGGCGGCTCGTTCCACTGGATGAACGGGGCAGCGCACTCGCTGCTCGCCCGGCTCAACGCCACCAGCGGCGCCATCGATCCGTCGTTCCAGATCGACGCCTCGGTACCGCGGTCCAGCACCGAGTACGTGTGGACCCTGGCCGTGGCGCCCAACGGCAGCACGCTCGTGGCCGGCGGCAACTTCACGCAGGTCAACGGCCAGGCCCGCAACCAGGTCGTGATGGTTGACCTGACCGGTACGCCGGCGGTGGCGGACTGGAACACGCAGCGCTTCGGCCCCGCGTGCTACCCGTCGTTCATCTCCTACGTCACCGACATCGACTTCTCCGACGACAGCAGCTACTTCGTCATCAGCGCCAACGGCGGCCGGGGTACCGGCACGGACTGCGACTCGGTCAGCCGCTGGGAGACCGCGGAACGCGGCAGCGCCGTCGACCACACCTGGGTCGACTACACCGGCACCGACTCGGTCACCTCGATCGAGGCCGCGGACGGGGTCATCTATGCCGCCGGCCACTTCCGCTGGCTCAACAACGCCAACGGTAACGACGCGGCGTCCGACGGGGCCGTCGACCGGCTCGGGATCGGCGCGATCGCGGGCAGCAACGGCCTCCCGCTGAACTGGAACCCCCGCCGCAGCGCCGGCAGCCACCTGCCTGCCGGGGCCACCGCGTGGGATTCCGACGTGGCCGTCCTGTGGCGCGGCACCGACGGGCTGTACTTCGGGCAGAACTCCGACGGCATGGGCAACGAGTACCACGGCAGGCTCGGCATGTTCCCGCTGGCCGGCGCCCGCAACGTCATCACCGACAACGCCCCGACCGGCAGCTCGGGCTTCCTCTACCTGGGCGGCACGAACGGCCAGCTGACCAAGGTCGCGTACAACAACGGCACGGTGGGCGCGCACAGCACCACCAGCCAGCCGAACCTGACCAGCGCCGGGGCGGCCTGGGTCATCGGCGGCAAGCTGTACTGGGGACGCTCCGGAGTGACCAACCAGCTGCAGTTCTCCTCGTTCAACGGCACGGTCGGCGCACCGTGGACCAACGGCTACGACACCTGGTTCAAGGCCAGCACCCTGACCGGCGGCTTCTACCTCAACGGTCGGCTCTACTACACCCGCACCGGCACCAACCAGCTGTACTACCGGTACCTGGAGCCGGACAGCTACGTGGTGGGCTGCACCGAGTTCACCCTGCCGACCAGCAACCTGAGCTGGAACGCGGTGCGGGGCATGACCTACGTCAACGGCCGGATCGTGTACGGGTCGACTGACGGCTCGCTGCGGTCCGTGGCGTTCGACCCGACCGCGGCGCCCGGCGCCGTGGTGGACGGTTCGACCGCCAGCACGCTCGCCGCGCCGGCCGCGGGGGTGTCCTGGTCGCGCTCGACCCTGTTCTTCGCCACGCGATGAGCGACACGCACACCATCACCAGCGGCCCGGCCGGCACGGCCCACCCACCGACCCATCAGGGTCGGCCGGGGGCCCCCGCCGCCCGGGCCGGCTGGCCGGTACGCCTCGTCTACGCGGTCAAGCGCGGCTACTACCAGCTCAAGTACCGGCGCCTCACCCTCGGCACCGGGGTGCAGATCCGTGGTCGGATCCGGCTGCGGCGTGGTGTGCGGGTCGTCATCGGTGACCGGTGCCGGATCAACAAGCTCGTCCGGTTCGCCGGTCCCGGGCAGGTCACGGTCGGCCCGGACAGCCTGCTCAACGGCAGCTGGATCGGGTGCTGGTCCGAGGTCCGGATCGGGGCCTGGTGCCTGCTGTCGGACTGCCAACTGGTGGACAACGACTTCCACCACGTCTCGCCGCAGCGCCGGCACGAGCCGCCCGGCCCGGACACCCGGGCGCCGATCGTGGTCGACCGGAACGTCTGGATCGGCGCCGGAGCACTGGTACTCAAGGGCGTGCACATCGGCACGGACAGCGTGGTCGGCGCGGCCACCGTCGTCCGCTCCGACGTCCCGGCCCGCTGTGTGGTCATCGGTAACCCCCAACAGGTCGTCAAGAGGTTCGATGTCTGATCGGCTCGCAGTACGCACTGACTCCGCCGAGGCTGACGGCGCCGCCACCCCGCGGCCGGTCACCCTCACCGAACTGCTCGCGGTGCCGCGGCGCCGGTGGCGCTGGCTGCTGGTCTTCGCGACCGCCGGCGCGGCCGCGGCCGTCGGGTACCTGACCGTCCTGCCGGCCCAGCACACCGCCACGTCCGTGGTCACGGTGCGGCCGGTGGTGCTGGACTCGTTCAGCTACCCCGGTCCGGGCGCGGACCGCGCGGTCAACATGAACGTCGAACACAGCCTCGCCACCAGCGGTCGGGTGGTCCACGCCGTCGCCGGGGCCACCGGGCAGGGCGAGCAGACCGTGCGCGACGGACTGCTGGTCGAGGTCCCGGTCGGCGGTCAGCTGCTGCGGTTCGGCTACACCGCCGACTCGGAGCGCACCGCGATCACCGGTGCGAACGCCGCCGCCACCGCGTACCTGGTGGGTCGCCGGTCCGACTACGAGATCGAGCGGGACACCCAGCTGTCCTCCTACGACAGCAGCCTCGCCGCGCTGACGAAGAAGGAACAGGACGCCGAGCACCGGGCGCAGAAGCAGGCGGCGAACTCGGCCACCCCCGCGTCGGTCACCGCCGACGACCAGGTCCGCGCGCTCAACGACCAGATCTCCGACCTGACCGAGCAGCGGGCCCGGATCGCGGCGATCGACCTGACCCCCGGCTCGGTGACCAACCGCGCCGCGCGGCCGGTGCCCTCCAGCCGGGACCACGGGTTCCTGTACCTGATCGCCGGTGTGATCGGGGGCGCCCTGCTCGGCGCGGTCGCCGGATACGCCCGCGAGTCCGGTGACCGGCGGGTGCGACGCGCCGCCGACGCGGCGG
>JBAUUM010000312.1:0-2401 GCA_049582705.1 Actinocatenispora sp. | reverse complement strand
GCGGCCAGGCCGGTCCCCGGGGTCGCGGCGCAGCGCCTCCCGGTACGCCTCGGCGGCGCCGTCGGTGTCGCCGTACCAGGCCAGCGCGTTGCCGAGTTGCCACGGCACCAACGGGTCGTCGGGATCGGCGGCCAGGGCCACGCGGTGCGCCACGATCGCCCGCTCTGTGGCAGACCGGCTCAGCCCTTGCTCGTCGAACTCGGCAAGGCCGTCGACCGGCGGCCCGGCCTCCTCGTAGTCGTAGTGGTAGTTCAGCTCGTGCTCGATGTCCAGGCAGTGCCGCAGCGCGTACGCGGCGACGGTGGACCGGCCGATCGCGACGGTCCGGGCGATGGTGGCCGCGTCCGGGACGCCGTCGCCGTCGGTCGTGCGGGCCAGCTCGTCGTAGCACCGCCGGGCCTCGGCGAGCAGGCCGGCGACGGCGTCGGTGTCGTCGGTGAACGCGTCCGCGCAGGCGCCGAGCAGCCCACCCGCCCGGGCCAGGTCGGCCTCCACCCTCGCGTCGGTCATGGGGCGGCACGCTACCGCAGCCACGGCGCCCACGGCGGGCCGTGCCCGTCAGCGTCGCCCGTGTCCGGCGCACGGGCAGGAGGTGCCGTCGCCGGCGCTCAGAGCACGGGGCGGGCGGCGCGCAGCATGCTGTCCAGCTCGCTCAGTACCCCGGAGCGGGTCTCGTGGTGCGGCTCGATCAGCGGGCCGCCCTGCCTGTCCAGCGCACCCCAGGTGCCGGGCTCGCCGGGCACCTTGTGCTTGTCCGACGGGTGCGGATAGACCGACTGGTCGAGTCGGATCAGGTAGCCGACCGGGTGCAGGTGCACGTCCTCGTAGCAGGGCGGCACGATCTGCCGGCCGCTGGTGTCGAGCACGCCGCGCCGTCCGATCCGGTCCACGATCGCCAGGTGCTCCGCGGTGAAGCCGAGGACGTGCCGGCCGTCGGCCGTGGCGGTGCAGAATTCCTCGTAGTCGAACGGGATCGCGACCTCGCCGTACCGGTCCACCGCGCCCCACACGTCGCCCCGCCGTACCACGGACAGGCCGTGCTGGAAGGGCCGCGGGTCGGTGTACCCGTCGGCCCGGACGGCCACCTCGCCGGCCACGTCGACCGCCATCCAGCTGTCCGGCGTGTCGTCGGGCCGCACCCAGCTCAGACCCTCGCGGAACGGCTCGATGGCCCGGAACCGCAGCTGGCGCGACAGGGTCTCGCCGGACTGGTCGATGACCTCCCAGCCGAGCGCGCCGCCCCGGCGTACCCAGGCCTTGCCGTCGGAGAACGGCATCGCCTGGTCGAAGACCGGGGCGATCACCTCGGCGCCCTGCGGGTCCTGGTACCCCCACCGGCCGGTCCGGGTGTCGCGTTCGCACTCGGGCACCGGTGGCCGGCCGAGCAGTTCCGGGCGGGTCCGCCGGTACGGGCCCCAGCCGCCCAGCGTGGCGCTCATCAGGACCGCTTCCAGCCCGGTCTCCACCGCGGACACGAACTCCGCGTCGGCGTCGGGGCGCAGCGCCAACGCCTTCTCGAAGTGTTCCGTCGCCTCGATGTAGCGGCCCTGCTCGAAGCAGCAGGTGCCGGTGCGCTGATGGATCGCGGCGCGCAGCCTGTCCGGCAGGTCGTCGGAGGCGGCGAGCGCGTACTCGCGGTCGGCGTCGGCGTGCTGTCCGGCGCACTGGTAGGCGTGCGCGAGCCGGGTGCGGGCTATCGCGATGCGTCGCTCGCTTCCGGTCGCCTCGGCGTGGTCGACGCTCCGCTTTCCGTCGGCGAGTGCCCCGTCGAGATCGTCGAGCAGCCTGTTGACCACGGACCGGAGCCCGTACAGGCGCGCCTGCGCAGCGTCGGAGCCGGCCGCGCCCACCTCGCTGGTGAGCGCGTCGCGGGCAGCCTCCAAGGGTGCCCGGTCGTCGATGACCTCCCGCAGCGTCTCCGGGTCGAGGCGCCACGGATACGCCGCGAGCGCGGCCTCCGGGTCTGCCGTCACAGCACATATCGTGCCGGATCGACGTTTGTCCTGTGCACCGGCATCGTGTTGGCGGAGAATTTCCTCGTCGATCGACGCCACGACGACACCGAATACTACGTTCAGTTCCATTGAAGACACGGTGTGCTCGCGATCCGGCGGGCCGTCGGCCGGGTTGCGGTGGGGCGGGACGATCGGTCGGGTGGACAAGACAGACACGATGATCCCGGCCGTACTCGTCGGCGTACTCGGGGCCGGCGCCGCCGCCGGCGCGGTGCTGGTCGGTGCCCGCACCGGTGACCCGCGGGCCGCCGTACCGCTCGCCGGGATCGCCGTCGTCCTGCTGGCCGTCGCGGTCACCCTGGCGGTCCGCCGGCACCGGGCCCGGCTGCGGGAACGGGAACGCGTGGCGGGTCTCGCGGCGTGGGCCGCGGCGGCCGGCTGGCAGG
>JBAUUM010000311.1:0-1930 GCA_049582705.1 Actinocatenispora sp. | reverse complement strand
GGCTTGAGGCGCCCGGGGGCCTGTCGGGAGGCCGCCGGGGGCCTGGCTTGAGGCTGTCGGGAGGCCGACGGAACACCGGCGTCGGCTTTGGCAGGATGGCCGCATGGTGGCGATCGAGCGGACCGTGGCGGGCAGCTACGTGCGGCCGGGGTCCGGTTGGCCGGGCGACCGGGCAGGCGTGGACACGCCGGTGGCCCACGACGAGGCCGGCACCCGGCTGCTCGCCGGGGACGCCGGCGACCTCGCCGAACTGGACGCCCGGATCTCGACCTGCCGGGCCTGCGCCCGGCTGGTCGAGTGGCGCGAGCAGGTGGCGGCCACCCGACGCGCCGCGTTCGCCGACCAGGTCTACTGGGGTCGCCCGGTGCCCGGGTTCGGCGCGTCCGCGCCCCGGATCGCGATCCTCGGCCTGGCCCCGGCCGCGCACGGCGCGAACCGTACCGGCCGGATGTTCACCGGGGACCGGTCCGGCGAGGTGCTGTACGCGGCACTGCACCGGGCCGGGCTCGCCAGCGCGCCGGAGAGCGTGTCCACCGACGACGGGCTGCGGCTGCCCGATACCCGGATCTTCTCGGCGGTACGCTGCGCGCCCCCCGCGAACAAGCCGACTCCCGCCGAGCGGGACACCTGCCGCCCCTGGCTGGCGCGCGAGTTCGAACTGGTGCGGGACTCGCTGCGGGTGGTGCTGGCCCTGGGCAAGTTCGCCTGGGACGCGTACTGGCCGGTGGCCAGGACGGGGCTGGGACAGCCGGTGCCGTCGCCGCGGCCGGCGTTCGGGCACGGGCGCGAGTACCACGGCGAGACCGTAACGTTGCTCGGCTGTTACCACGTGTCGCAGCAGAACACCTTTACTGGCCGCCTCACGCCGGCCATGCTCGATGACGTACTGGCCCGGGCCCGCACGCTCGCGGGACTGTGACCGGTGTACTCGCGAGGCTGACGGGGGTTGCATGGCTCGCCGAGGTGTGTCGACGTACCTGCCGCTGGCCCTGATGGCGGCGCTGCTGGTGGTCGTGGCGTTGGCGGCCAACACGTCCGGTCCGAGGATCGGCCACGTACCGCCGCGCCCGTTGCCCACCCACACCCAGGAACGTCAGCGCAACCAGGCGCGCAGCCTGCCCCCGGTGCCGCCGCCGCAGGGCGCCGGCCACGGCTCGGACGGCGGTGGGTCGCTGTCCGGCTGGCCGATGGTCGTGGCGGTCGCCCTCGTCCTCGCGCTCGGCTGGGGCGCGGTGGTGCTCTACCTGCTGCTGACGGCCCGGGACGCGGTCATCTTCCGGCGCCGGCGGCCGGTCGGGCCGGAGCCGGACAAGGCCGTGGCCGCGACGCCCAGTCCCGAGGACCTGCAGGCGGCGGTCGAGGCCAGCCTGGCCGTACTGATCGAGGGCGACGACCCACGCGCCGGGGTGATCGCCTGCTGGTTGCGCCTGGAGGCCCTCGCCGAGCAGGCCGGCGTACCGCGGGAGACGTCCGACGCGCCCGGTGACCTGGTCGGCCGGATGCTGGCGTCGCACGGCGGGCTCACCGGCGCCGGCGCGCGCGCCCTGCACTCGTTGACCGACGTGTACCGCGCGGCCCGCTACTCGCCGCACCCGGTGGGCGAGTCGGCCCGGGAGACCGCCCGGTCCGCGCTGGACCGGCTGCGCGCCGAGCTGTCGGTACGGCCTCCGGCACCGGCCGGCGGTGGTGCGTCGTGACCGTCGGATACGGCGGCGAGATGACGCCCGGCCGGCGCGATCCGGTGCTCCGGCCGTACCAGCCGTTGAGGGTGAGCCCCGGCTGGCTGATCGCCGTGCTGCTGGCCGCGCTGGTGGGCGGGCACATCCTGTGGATGGTGCTGCGGCTGGGCGGCCTCGCCCTGCCGTACGGGCTGACCGACGGGGTGATCCTGGCCGCGCTGCTGGCCCGGCGGATCACCGCCGCGGTGCAC
>JBAUUM010000310.1:0-2501 GCA_049582705.1 Actinocatenispora sp. | reverse complement strand
CGGCGGAGGCGTGCTGCCCGGCGGAGGCGTGCTGCCCGGCGGCGGTGCGGTGCCCGGCGGCGGCGTGGGCCCGATCGGTTCCCCGGCGAGAACCCGCTGCTCGATTGCGCGAAGGTCGGTGCCCGGCTCCAGCCCGAGCTCGTCCACCAGCGTGCGGCGGGTACGGCGGTACGCCTCCAACGCCTCGGCCTGCCGGCCGTCGCGGTACAGCGCCGTCATCAGCAGCCCGCAGAGGCGTTCGCGCAACGGATGGGCGCCGACCAGCTCGGTGAGCTCCGCGATCAGTGCCGCGTGCCGGCCGCACCGGATCTCGGCGTCGTACCACAGTTCGATCGCGGTCAGTCGTCGTTCGGTGAACCGTCGCGCGGCGTCGGCGAGGACCGGTACGTCGAGGTCACCGAAGGGCAGCCCACGCCACAGATCGAGGGCGCGGCCGGCGAGCTCGGCGCTCTGCTCGGGATCGGCGCCGGCGACCCGGGCCGCCGAGGCGATCAGGGTGTCGAAGCGCTCGGCGTCGACCTCACCGGACGACACCCGCAGGCGGTACGCGTTCTCCTCGAAGGCGATCCGTTCGGGCTCGCCGAGCAACCGGCGCATCCTGTGCACGTGCACCTGGAGCCGTTGTGGCCCGGCGGAATCGGTCCCCCCGGGCCAGAGCGTCTCGGTCAGCACGTCCACCGGTACGAGGGTGCCGGCGCGGGCCACCAGTACGGCCAGCAGCCTGCGCTGCAGGGTGCCCGCCACGGCGAGGTCGTCGCCGTCCCGGATGACGCGGATGGGTCCGAGCACCCGGAACTCCACTCGCCACCCACCTCCGCCGCGGGATGAACCAGACGAACCGGAATCCGTGGTACGGAGATCCGTTCCGGGACATCGCTGCCGACAGTAGCGGTGGTGGGCAACCAACGGCCTGAACGGCTCAGTTGTCGGGCGCGACCGTCCGCGTCGGGTGGGCCCGCACGCCGTGGCGTCGTGGGCGTCCGGGCGTCGTGGCGCCCCGGACGTCGTGGCGCCCCGGGCGTCGCCCGCAACGACGACTGACCCGTCCCGGATGCGGGGCGGGTCAGTCGTCGTGCCGGTGTCGGATCGGCGTTCCGCTGTCGTGACGCGCGCAGGTCAGCTTGTCCTGGCTGTCGGTCCGGTCCCGCGGCCGGCAGCCTGGTGCGCGCCGTACGTTACGGGCGGCCCGGTGGTTCGTCGGGGCCGCGGCCCTCGGCGTGCCGACCCATGCTCGACCGCTGCTCCGTCGAGTAGTCCGCCGGCATCTGCCGGGTGGGCTGCTCGGTGCCCGGGTCGGCGGTCGCCGAGCCCGGCCGGCTGTCGGCGAGCGGGAACTGGCCGCCGCGTTCGCTGACGTTACGGGAGCCCGCCGTGGCGGAGTCCGTCGCACCGAGGTCACGGCGTGCCTCGGGGTGCTTCTTCGGCCACCGCTGCCACCGTCGGACGCTCAGTACAGCCGTCAGCATCACCAGCCCGAGCACGGCGAACATGCCGCTGCGCATCGGCCGGTCCCAGATGTTGATCTGGCCGAACACGTTGCCCGGCAACCAGTTGAGGAAGTTCGGGAACGTGACGTACGCCAGCTGTAGAAGTACGTATCCGGCGCCCGCGATGAACGGGCCGATCGGTGAGATCCTGGTCGACGCGACCAGGCCGATCAACAGTCCCGCTACGGCGAAGAGCAGCAGGGGTAGCCAGTAGAGCCCCCAACTGCGGCCACTGATTCCGGTCGCCGCGGCGATCCCCAGGTGGTACTGGGCGACCCCGATGATCATCCACGCGATGATGCCGATCACGATGCCGGCGACGAGGCTTGAGATGTGTCGCATGTTGCCTCCTGAGAAACCTCTGGAAGGCTGACCTCATCTCCGACCGTACCGTGTCCTGCATGGACATGCTCGTGGGTAAGCCGACCTCCCATTCCCGTGTGACGCTCAGTCGCATCATGTCGACCATCGACGTCAATCTGTACGGGACAGTGCACGGTGGCGTGATCATGAAGTTCGTGGACGATGCGGCCGGCGCGGTCGCGGCCCGGCATTCCGGCGGGAATGCTGTCACTGCCGCCATCGACGAGATCGTGTTCGCGGCACCGGTCCGGGTGGGCGACCTGGTGCACGCGCGCGCCCAGGTCAACTGGACCGGCCGGTCCTCCCTGGAGGTCGGCGTGCGGGTGGTGGCCGAGCGGTGGGACAAGGCGGGCACCGACCCCGTCGAGGTGGCCACCGCGTACCTGGTGTTCGTCGGGGTGGACGAGGACAACAAGCCGCGGCACATCCCGCCGGTACTCCCGGAGACCGGCGAGGACGAGCGGCGCAACCGGGAGGCCGAGATCCGGCGCACGCACCGGCTGGCGCGACGTGAGGCCATCCAGGCGTCCCGTACGTCGGCCTGACCTGGCCTGACCTCGCGAGGCGACCCCGGACGTCGCGAGGCGGCCGCTCACCCGGGCGCCCGGCCGTCGGGCGGTCCGGCATCGCGCCCGACGGGCGGTCCGGGGT
>JBAUUM010000309.1:0-7403 GCA_049582705.1 Actinocatenispora sp. | reverse complement strand
TCGGCCAGGCCGTCGCGGTCGGCCTGGCCTCGGCCGGCGCCGACCTGGTACTGCACGGCCACCACGACAACCTCGACGAGACCGAGCGCCGGGTACGCGAGGTGGGCCGGCGCAGCACCCGCTGGATCCGGGACCTGTCGGATCCGGTCGGTCTGGCCGACGACGTGGGTCGGCTGCTCGCCGACACGCGGGTGGACATCCTGGTCAACAACGCCGGAATCATCCGGCGCGCGCCCGCCGCCGAGATGCCCGCGGGCGACTGGGACGAGGTGATCGCGACGAACCTGAACGCGCCGTTCGTACTGGCCCGCGCGGTCGGTGCCGGCATGGTCGCGCGGCAGGCCGGCAAGATCATCACCGTGGCGTCGCTGCTGTCCTTCCAGGGCGGCATCAACGTGGTCGGGTACACGGCCAGCAAGCACGCCGTCGTGGGCATGACCCGCGCCCTGTCCAACGAGTGGGCCGGCTCGGGCGTGCAGGTGAACGCGATCGCCCCCGGCTACATCGCCACCGACAACACGACCGCGCTGCGCGCCGACCCGGTACGCGAACCGCAGATCCGGGACCGGATCCCGGCCGGCCGGTGGGGGACGCCCGACGACCTGGTCGGCGCCGCGGTCTTCCTGGCCTCCCCGGCGGCCGACTACGTCTGCGGCCACGTGCTCACGGTGGACGGCGGATGGCTGGCCCGCTGAACACGCGTCGTCCCGCCGGCCCGGCGACGCCTGCGGCGACCGGCCGGATCGGGCAGCATGGCCGGTATGACCGAACGGCTGGTGATCATCGGCGGTGACGCGGCCGGCATGTCCGCGGCCTCCCAGGCCCGCAGGCGCCGTGGCGCCGACGACCTGGAGATCGTGGCGTTCGAGCGCGGACACTTCACCTCGTACTCGGCGTGCGGGATCCCGTACTGGGTCGGCGGTGTGGTGGACGGGCCGGACGGACTCGTCGCCCGGGACCCGGCCACGTTCCGCGACCGGTACGCCATCGACGTACGGACCCGGCACGAGGTGACCGGCATCGACCTGGACCGGCGCGAGGTGACCGCCCGCCGCCTCGGCGACGACAACGGCGGCGACGGCGGCAGCGGCGGCGGCGAGGTGGTCGTCGGCTTCGACCAGCTGGTCTACGCCACCGGCGGCAGACCGGTCCGGCCCGACTGGGCGCGGACCGACGCCCGGGGCGTGCACGGGGTGCAGACCCTGGACGACGGATCGGCGCTGCGCGCCGCGCTGGACGCCGAGCCGGCTCCCCGCCGTGCCGTGGTCGTCGGGGCCGGGTACATCGGTCTCGAACTGGCGGAGGCGCTGCGGCACCGCGGCCTGGCGGTCACGATCGTCGAACGCGCCGCGCAGCCCATGTCCACCCTCGACCCGGAACTGGGCGAGCTGGTGGCGGAGGCGATCGCCGGCATGGACATCGCCCTGCGCACCGGCGAGACCGTACGGGAACTCGCCGGTGCGGACGGCCGGGTCACCGGCGTCCGGACCGACCGCGACACGCTGCCGGCGGACCTGGTCGTACTCGGCCTCGGTGTCGCTCCGGACACCGCGCTGGCCGGCTCGGCCGGCCTGCCGCTCGGCGACTCCGGCGGAGTACTGACCGACCGGCGGATGCGGGTACCGGGTCACGACGGCGTCTGGGCGGCCGGGGACTGCGTCGAGGTCCGGCACCGGGTGTCGGGCCGGCAGGTGCACGTACCGCTCGGCACCCACGCGAACAAGCAGGGCCGGGTCGCCGGCATCAACATCGGCGGCGGCTACGCCACCTTCCCCGGCGTCCTCGGTACCGCGGTGACCCGGGTCTGCGAGCTGGAACTGGCCCGTACCGGCCTGGGCGAGGCGGAGGCGGAGGCGGCCGGGTTCCGCACCGTGACCGCGTCGGTCGAGTCCACCAACCGTGCCGGGTACTACCCGGGCGCCGAGACGATGACCGTGAAGCTGATCGCCGAACGCGGCAGCGGTCGGCTGCTGGGTGCCCAGATCGTCGGCCGGACCGAGGCGGCGAAGCGGATCGACGCGCTGGCCATCGCGCTGTGGAACGGCATGACGGTCGACGAGATGACCGGGCTGGACCTCGGGTACGCGCCACCGTTCGCGCCGGTCTGGGATCCGGTCCTGGTCGCCGCCCGCAAGGCCACCGACGCGCTCGCCGGATCCTGACACTCCGTCGCCGGCCACCTCGTAGCGGGCCGCGCGGGGCGCGGGTGCAGGATCGCGCGAGGAGCGGGCGCAGGGCCGCGCAGTCCCGTGAGGCGCGGGCGCAGAGCCACCCGGGACGCGGGCTCCGGGTCACCGCGGCCGCCGAGACAGGGCCGCCCGGGACGCGGGCGCGGGGTCGCGCGAATGATGCTCGGTTACGGTCCGCTACCAGCGCCGGACCGACGCCCGGACCCTCGCGCGGATGCAAGCAGCAGGGTGAAGCCTGTGCCGTGCATGATGCGCGTCGGCACGGCGGCGCGTGACTACCCGTGCCGTCCCGTGTGCCCAGGCGTACCCGTACGCTGCCGAACGGCGCCGGGCGACTACCGATGGTTGGGGGCGACCGCCCATCGATTCCGATACCGCCCAGCGTGCCGATCACTGTCCTTCATCCGGCACACTTCCTGTAGGCAGCATGGCAACGATTGCCGTCCGCCGGTTCCGTCCGCCACCGGACGTCACTCGGCGTAACCGTCCGCACCGCACCCCGGGTCGTGCCGGGTGCCGACAGTTCCCTCCCCACCGGAGAGCGGCTGTCACCGAGGAAGGCCAGGAGATGAACCAGGACGCGGCGCAGCACGAGTACCGGGTCCTGTCCGTGGACGGCGAGCCCACCGAGCCACTCGTGCGCGCCACGGTGGACCTCGACTCGGCCACCCTGGCGGTGCAGGTCCCGGACGGACCGCGGATCAGCATCGACGTCGTCACGGCCCGCGCGCTGTACATGCTGCTGGGCGAGGCGGTCTACTGCTCGCTCGCCCCGACCGGGCCGTTCCTGCGCCTGGAACGCAACACCGACGGCGACTGGACGCACTGATCCCCGGCACGCCGCCGGGGAACCGCACCAAACCGGTTGAACCCGCGCACGGCGTGCGTCAGCGGTACTCGTCCTCCTCGTGCGGCACGACCCGGGTCTGCTCGACCGCGTCGTACTCGTCGACCTCGAAGCCGACCGCGGCCGGCGAGTCGACGTCGTCCGTGACCGACCGGGCCTGCTCCGCCCGATCCTCGCTGGGGGCCTCCGGGTCGTCACCGGTCGGCTCGTCGACCGGGGCGTTGTCCGACGGAGCGTCCCGATCGTGCGGGGAGACCTCGCGGTCCGGCCCCCATTCCGACGCACCCATTCGCGGCACCTCCTCGGCGATCACGCCGCAACCACGTCCTGTCCGCGCGGCCGCGCCTGTCACCCCACCGTAACCGCGGTCCCGGTCGGCCGCACGACTACCGCCCCGGCGGGCTGTCTGCCGGGCGGCGGACCTGCTGCGGGATACTCGGCAGTGAGGTACGGGCCCGAGGGCCCGGCCGACGCGGGACAGCGGAGTCCGGCACACCCACATACCCGGTGTCGGCCCCACCCGGGAGTCGACTCCACGAGACTGTCAGACGACGGACAGTACAGCGAAGGAGCAGGCATGCCCATTGCGACACCCGAGGCGTACGCGGAGATGCTGGACCGCGCCAAGGCCGGCAGCTTCGCCTACCCGGCCATCAACGTGACGTCCTCGCAGACCCTGAACGCCGCGCTGCGGGGGTTCGCCGAGGCGGAGAGCGACGGCATCGTCCAGGTGTCCACCGGCGGCGCCGAGTACCTGTCCGGCCCGAGCGTGAAGGACAAGGTGACCGGCTCGGTCGCGCTGGCCGCCTTCGCGCACGAGGTCGCCGCGAAGTACCCGGTCAACATCGCGCTGCACACCGACCACTGCCCGAAGGACAAGCTGGACAGCTTCGTCCGGCCGCTGCTGGCGATCTCCCAGGACCGGGTGAAGGCCGGCCAGGAGCCGCTGTTCCAGTCGCACATGTGGGACGGTTCCGCGGTACCGCTGGAGGAAAATCTTCAGATCGCGGAGGAACTGCTGGAGCAGGCCCGGATCGCGAAGATCATCCTGGAGGTCGAGATCGGTGTCGTCGGCGGCGAGGAGGACGGCGTCGTCGGCGAGATCAACGACAAGCTCTACACCACGCCCGACGACGGTCTGAAGACCATCGAGGCGCTCGGCCTGGGCGAGAAGGGGCGCTACATCACGGCCCTGACGTTCGGCAACGTGCACGGTGTCTACAAGCCGGGCAACGTCAAGCTGCGCCCCGAGATCCTGAAGCAGATCCAGGACGAGGTCGGCGCACGGGTCGGCCGGGAGCGACCGTTCGACCTCGTGTTCCACGGTGGATCCGGGTCGACGCTGGAGGAGATCCGCACCGCGGTGGACCACGGCGTGGTCAAGATGAACATCGACACCGACACGCAGTACGCCTTCACCCGGCCGGTCGTGGAACACATGTTCCGCAACTACGACGGCGTACTGAAGATCGACGGTGAGGTCGGCAACAAGAAGCAGTACGACCCGCGCGCCTGGGGCAAGGCCGCCGAGCAGGGCATGGCGGAGCGGATCGCGTCGGCGTGCGAGGCGCTGCGCTCGGCCGGTACGACGGTCGGCAAGTAGCACCAACGTAACGGCCGTCACACACCGGGTCGCCAAAGCAACCGATAGTGTGATACGAACGGCGCTCGGCGTTGACCGCGGTCAGCGTCGGGCGCCGAACGCGCTGTGCCCCCGTCACGGACGGGATCGCGATCTTTCGTGATCCGGAACGGGGTCGCGTGGCACACAACGGATTTGGCTACCTGGAGGGATGAGCACCTTCTACCTCGTACAGCACGCGGAGAAACAACGCCGAGGCGGCGATCCGGGGCTCACGGTCACCGGACGTGCCCAGGCGCTGTGGACGGGCTCGTGCCTGCGGGGCCGTGGTGTCAGCCAGGTCTGGTCCAGCCCCCTGCGTCGGGCCCGTGAGACCGCCGAGATCATCGCCGCCGTCCTCGGCCTGCCGGTACACACCGATCCGCGGCTGCGCGAGCGGATGAACTGGGACGGCTGCCAACCACTCGACGCCTTCTTCGGCGACTGGGACCGGTCCACCCGGGACCGCGACTTCCAACCGCTGCTCGGTGACTCCTCCCGTGAGGCCGGCGGGCGCTTCGCCGCCTTCCTCGCCGAGCACCAGGCGGACCGCGGCCGGATGGTGATCGTGTCGCACGGCGGCGTCACCGTCGACCTGCTCCGCACCCTGTACGGCGACGAGCGGTTCGCCGACCGTCCCGAGCTGCTCCGCAGCGGCGTACCGGCCTGCGCCATCACGCAGCTCTCCCGTGCCGACGACGGGTTCGAGCTCGACCAGCTCGCCGACGACGGCCATCTGCACGTGGCGGAGGCGCCCACCGGCGCCTTCACCCACCAGGTCGGCGGCTACCGGCCACGCTGGCTCTACTCGGCGCGCGAGATCCTCGACGTACACGGCGGTCGGTTGTCCCGGCTCGCAGGCCAGCCGCTGACCCGCACCTGGCTGCTGTGGGACCAGGACCTCGACGAGTGGTACGCGGAGGGGCCGGTCGTCCTCGAATTCCCCGACACCCGACTCACCGTCTGCCACCGGCGGTCCGGCGAGTGCTCGATGAGCTGGGACGATCTCGATCCGGACGAACCCGTCGACGCCGGCGACGAGAGCCTGCGGCTGTCCTGGCGGGACGACCCGCTGCCGCCGCTGTCCGCGATCGCCGGCGTCCCGCTGCGCGTCATCGACCTCATCGAGCAGGGCGACCCGGACGGACGCTGGATGATCGACGCGGTCGAGTTCGGCTTCGGCGGTGCACACCTGCGACTGTCCAATTGCGACGGTCGTAACACGCTCAGCTCCGACCGGGGCGCCGCCAGCCAGGCTCGCCGCCGGACCCGGGTCGGCTGACCCGGTTCAGCCCGCGTGGTCCCGCCACAGGTCGACCAGCGTGTCCGCGTCACCGTCCGTCGACACCAGGAAACCTTCGTACACGTCCGTGGCGCCGTCGATCTCGGCACCGCTGCCGTACTGCCAGTAGATCCGCGCCGGGCCACCGCCCTTCGGATCGGAGACCATTGCCTGACCGTCGTCGGTCCGCAGGCTGTGGGTGTCCCACCACTCGCCCCTCATCATGCCGATCCGGCTTCCGTCCCCGACGGAGCGGGACGCCGAGCCGTACGGATCGCCGTAGGTGAACACGACGAACGACGCGCCGGTCCTGTCGTGCACGTCCGCCGTGATCCTGCACATCCACTGGGAGTCGCCGTACCTTGCGGCCAGGTCCACGGCCGTGTCACCGGTCGGGTGCCGGACCGGGCCCCGCGTGGCGGACCCGTCGCCCAGATCCTCGCAACTGTTCAGGGCGCCGAGCCACCAGAGCGCCATGGATCTGATCTTCCACGGCATGACCACCATCGACCCGCCGGGGTGCAGGCCGAAGACGTAGACACCGGCACCGACCAGCAGCCCGAGTACCGCGGCGGGTACGGCGAGCAGCCACTTCCGGGTTCTCCGTGCCCGGGTACCCGCCGGGACCACCGGCTGCGGGACCCCGGACGCCGTACCGGGCCCGTCGGGACGCACCGGACCCGCCGGGCCGGACATCGGCGACCCCGGCACGGCCATCGGTGGCACGACGCCCGGCCCCCGTCCCGGCACGAAGGCGGACGACGCACCGGACGTCGGCGCGGACGCGGCGGGCCGGGCGGCGCCCTCCGCCACCGCGATCTCCGGATGCTCCAGCACCCGCGGCGGGACGCCGAGGCGGGCGTGCAGCAGGCGCGCGACCAGCGGCACCCGGCTCGACCCACCCACCAGGAACAGGCCCGCCAACTGGTCCGGTCGGCAGCCGGCCAGGCCCAGAACCCGGGCCGTCTCGTCGACCGCGCGGGCCAGCAGCGGGGTGACGAGCGCGTCGAACTCGGCCCGGGTCAGGTGCGACTCGACGTCCAGGATCGGGATGCGTACCGGCGCGCTCGACGCACGGGACAACGTCTCCTTGGCGGACCGTACGTCCTCCCACAGCAGCCGACTCGCCCGCCGGTCCGCCGACGAGGTCGGCGTCGTCAGTCGACGCCAGTCCGCGCCCCTGGCATCGGGCAGACCCGCGCCCAGATGTGCGATGACCGCCGCGTCCAGGTCCACCCCGCCCAGGTCGGGAAGACCGCCCGCGCCGAGCACCTCGAACGACAGTCCGCTGCGGCGCACCACCGCCACGTCCAGGGTGCCGCCACCGAAGTCGAACACGCCGAGCGGCGCCCCGTCGTCCACCCGCTCATCCAGTACCGCCGAGAAGTAGCCGGCCGCGGCGACCGGCTCGGTGAGCAGCCGCACCGGCGCGAGGCCGACCCGCGCGGCGGCGTCCAGCAGCAC
>JBAUUM010000308.1:0-9027 GCA_049582705.1 Actinocatenispora sp. | reverse complement strand
GATCGCGGCACGGGCGGCGTCCCCGGGTCCGACCTGCGGACGCTCCGGCGGCATCGGCGCGGCGGCCAGGGCACGGTAGTCGCGCCAGCGGTACACGGCGAGCATGAGCGAGCCACCGGCCGCGGCCGCCCAGATCGCGTCCGGCAGGCCCAGGCCGGCGTACGGCACGAGGATGGCGGTCGCACCGGTCAGGCCCATGCCGAGAACGCTCCAGCGGCGGGAGGCACGCCGGAACCGGCGCAGTCGTCGGAACCGTTGATCCCGCGTCTCAGCCATCCTGGCCTCCCACGCCATCGATCTGACGTGTCGCGGCCGGTCTCCCGGCCACGACCACCACCGCCGCCGGCGGGCGTCAGCCCGCGGACTTGTCGGAGTTTCCGTCCTTGTTCATGTTGGCGCGAAGCTGCTCCAGGCGAGCAACACCGGGGGTGGACTCCGCGTGGTTGTCCTCGGCACCCGAACCGGACGACACGGCCTTCTGAGCCGGAGCCGCGGTCAGCTGCTCGCCCGCCATGCTGGCCCGGATCTGCTCCAGACGTGCGTTGCCGGCCATGTCCAGGCTGGACTTCTGCACTTCGAGCATCCGGCCCTCGACGGAGTTGTTGGCCAGCTCGGCACGGCCCATCGCGTTGGCGTAGCGACGCTCGATCTTCTCCCGCACCTCGTCCAGCGACGGGGTGTTGCCGGGAGCGGCCAGCTCGGACATGCTCTGCAGCGAGTTGGCGACCTGCTCCTGCATCTTGGCCTGCTCGAGCTGGCTGAGCAGCTTGGTGCGCTCGGCGAGCTTCTGCTTGAGCATCATCGCGTTGTCGTCGACGGCCTTGCGGGCCTGCTGCGCCGCCCCGATCGACTGGTCGTGGAGGGTCTTCAGGTCCTCCATCGACTGCTCGGCCGCGACCAGCTGGGTCGCGAAGACCTGAGCGGTCTGCTCGAACTGCTGCGCCTTGGCCTCGTCCCCCTCGCTGCGCGTCTTGTCGGCCATGACCAGCGCCTGTTTCGCCTGCCCCTGGAGCTGCTCCACCTGGGACATCTGGCGGGACAGCTTCATCTCCAACTGCCGCTGGTTGCCGATGACCGCGGCAGCCTGCTGCGTCAGCGACTGGTGCTGGCGCTGCGCGTCTTCGATCGCCTGCTGGATCTGTACCTTGGGATCGGCGTACTCGTCGATCTTGGCGCCGAAGAGCGCCATCAGGTATCGCCAGCCCTTGACGAACGGGTTCGCCATTGTTCGCGGTCCTCTCTGCGGCTCAGCTAGCGCCTTGTCGACGCGTTCATCCCATCGTGTCAGGCCAGTGCGACCATGAGCACGCCACCCCCGGTGAGAAATTGCGGCATCATCCGCACAAAGCGGGAGAAGATGGGCAGAGCGTCGGTCCAGGTCGCTCTCCAGCCCTCTCCCCCGGCTCCCGCCAGGGCTGCCGCGCTCGGGGCCGGCTCACCAGCGCCGCGCACGTTCTTCCAGTGTGCCTGATGGCAGCACAGGACGAGAGCCCCCGAGCGGCTTTGCGGGCAACACCGGGAGGCACCCCGAGATCGGCCTCCGGGTCCCCTCGACGGCAGGTACCGGACGCCGTCGCCCAGATGACGAGATGATCACCTGATCGGAACGGCGCGGTCGCCATGGGTGAGGAACCCGGGGACGGCCGGATCGGGGACACGGAGTGGCGGAGCAGGCAGAACGGTCGCGCACCGAACACGTCGCCAACGGTCGGGTCGGCCCCGTCGAGCCGACGCCGTACAGCCCCGGCCGTGTCGATCGGGCCGCGACGGTCAGGATCGGTCGATCGGGCCGTGATGGTCAGGCCGCGCAGACGACCTCGCCACGGCGCCGCTCCGCGGTCGACACGGTGGCCCGTTGCAGGGTCGCGGTCGTGCGGGTCGCCGTCGTTCGGGTCGCGCTGGCGCGGGCGCCCTGACCAGCCATGGCCACCGAGTTGGTGACGGCCATGCCGGGCTGCGCGGGCACCTCGGCGACGTCGGCACCGGCCTCGTCCACCACCGGCTGCAGGACGCCGGTCATCTCCTCGGCGAGGGCCAGGGTGTCGCTCACGTCGCGCAGGACGTCCGAGAGCTGGACACCGAGCGCGTCGCAGATCGAGGACAGCAGCTCACTGGACGCTTCCTTCTGGCCGCGTTCCAGCTCGGACAGGTAACCGAGGCTCACCTTCGCCTCGGTGGACACGTCGCGGAGCGTGCGGTGCTGGTCCCGCCGACGCTCCCGCAGCGTGTCACCCAGGACCCTGCGCAACAGGACCATCGCACACCTCCTCCGGCGACCATGACGCCGTCCCGACCGGAACCGCGCAACCACCGTACTCGCGAGGAACACAGCCCCGGTCGAAGGACCTCGTCCCACATTTCCGGGATGCTCGCCACGGTACCGCGCCCGGGCGACAGCGGCATCACTGCCCGCCGCGTCGTTCAACACAACGGTGACCGATGATCTTCCCGCCGACCCACACGCGCGCAGGTTTCGACCGCCGGATTCGTCTTCACGCGAGGGGTCGATTCCGCACCCGACGCCCGGTGCGCGGTTGCCGGACGGGCCTGAGCACGCCCGGGGACACCCGGACGAACCGCGCGTCCGCTACCGGCCGGCCAGCACGCTGGCGAGCAGCCGCAGGGCCGTGTCGACCGTGCCGGAACGGACGGCGCTGCGATCACCGGACAGGTCGAGCCGTTCGACGCGGACAAGATCCGGTCCGGCAAGCCCGACGAACACCGTGCCGGCCGGTTGGCCACCGTGTGGCTCGGGCCCCGCCACACCGGTGGTGGACAGCGCCCAGTTCGCCCCGCACCGGTCCCGGGCGCCCCGGGCGAGGGCCACGGCGACGTCCGGATCGACCGGCCCCACCCGCTCCAGCAGGTCCGGCGGCACGCCGGCGAGCGACACCTTCAGGTCCGACGCGTACACGACCAGCCCACCGCGCAGCACGGCGCTGGCCCCCGGTACGTCCACGACCGTCGCCGCGAGCTGCCCGCCGGTGAGCGACTCGGCGGTGGCGAGGGTCTCGCCCCGGCGTGTCAGGGTGGCGACCACCCCGGCCGCGGCAGCGTCCGTCACGACGCCTCGGTGGCCTTGCGGCGCAGCGCGAACGCCCTCAGTACATAGTCGAACCCGGTGACCACCGTCACTATCAGCGCCGCCGACATCAGCCAGATCCCGGCCTGCGCGGGCAGCCCGGACCACGGCCACAGGTACCAGGCGATGGCCACGATCTGCAGCACGGTCTTCAACTTGCCGCCGCGGCTGGCCGCCATCACGCCGTGCCGCAGCACCCAGAAGCGCAGCGCGGTGACCACGACCTCCCGGCCCAGGATCACCGCGGTCATCCACCACGGCACCCCGTCGTACGCGGAGAGCAGCAGCAACGCCGACCCGGTCAGGGCCTTGTCCGCGATCGGGTCGGCAACCTTGCCGAACGGGGTGACCAGGTTGCGCGCCCTGGCCAGCCAGCCGTCCACGAAATCCGTCGCCGACGCGACGCAGAACACCACGCAGGCGGCCACCCGCAGATCGGCGTCCACGAGACCCGAGGCGACCGTGATCCACACGAACACCGGGATCAGCACGATCCGCAGCGCGGTCAGCGCGTTGGCCGGGTTGACCAGCGGTGCCGGCGGCGGTTCCCGGCGGGCGCCGTCACGTCTGGACGGGCCCGACGCCCGCGGGGTGGCGCTGGAGGCCGCCTCGGTCATCGCGGGCCGCCCCGGAGCACCTCGAGGTCCCGGCCCGCGGCGTCCAGCACCCGCACCGGCACGGCCACCAGGTCGACGCCCACCGACTCCACCACCCGGGCCGACACGAGGTCACCCGGACGCAGTGAGTCCGGTGCGACCTCGCCACCCGTGACCAGCGTGGTACTGCCGTCCACCTCCGGCGCCTGGTGTGCCGCCCGGCCCTCCACCTCGTCGGTGTCGACGGTGTCCACGAGTACCTCGACCGTGCTGCCGACCCGGTCCTCGGCCCGCTGCGCCACCAGCTCGTCGACCAGCGCGCTGAGCCGGCGGACCCGGTTGTCGACCTCGTCGGCCGGCACCTTGTCGGGCATCCCCACGGCCTCGGTGCCGTCCTCGTCGCTGTAGCCGAAGACGCCGACGGCGTCCAGGGCGGCGCCGGTCAGGAAGCGTTCCAGCTCGGCGACGTCCCCCTCGGACTCGCCCGGGAACCCGACGATGACGTTGGTCCGCGCGCCCATGTCCGGCGTGATCCGCCGGGCCGTCTCCAACAGCTCCCAGAACCGCTCCGTCGAGCCGAACCGACGCATCCGCCGCAGTACCGGCTCGCTGGCGTGCTGGAACGACAGGTCGAAGTAGGGCGCGATGCCCGGCGTGCCGGCGATCACCTCGACGAGTTCGGGGCGCATCTCGGCGGGCTGCAGGTAGCTGACCCGGACGCGGACGATGCCGCGCACCTCCGCCAGTTCCCGCAGCAGCTTCTCCAGCAGCCTCGGATCGCCGAGGTCCTTGCCGTACGACGAGGAGTTCTCGCTGACCAGCATCAGTTCGCGGACGCCCTGCCCGGCCAGCCACTCGGCCTCGGCGAGCACGTCCTGGGGCGAGCGGGAGAGGTAGGCGCCGCGGAACGACGGGATCGCGCAGAACGCGCAGCGCCGGTCGCAGCCGCTGGCCAGCTTCAGCGGCGCGACCGGGCCCTTGGCCAGCCGGTGCCGCAGCACCTTGAGGTGGGCGGGCGCCCGGTCGTCGTCGGCGACATCGCCGTGCCCGGGTACCCGGACCGGCTCGGCGTGCCGCTGGACCGGCGTGATCGGCAGCAGCGTACGGCGGTCCCGTGGGGTATGCGCGGTGAGCTGCTCACCGGACAGCACCGACGACAACCGGGCCGAGATGTCCGGATAGTCGTCGAAGCCGAGTACGGCGTCGGCCTCGGGCAGGCTGTCCGCGAGCTGTCGGCCGTAGCGTTCCGCCATGCAGCCGGCGGCCACCACCTTCGCACCGGAATCGCCGGCGGAGAGCAGCGTGTCGATGGAGTCCTGCTTGGCCTGCTCCACGAAACCGCAGGTGTTGACGAGTACGACATCGGCGTCGGCGCCGTCGTCGGTCACCTGCCAGCCGTCGGCAGCGAGGCGTGCGGCCAACTCCTCGGAGTCGACCTCATTACGGGCACACCCGAGCGTGAGCATGGCGACACGGCGGGGAGATTCGGCGGCGGACACGCACCGAGCCTACCGATCCCACCCGGGGTGGGCACAACACGTCATGGTCTGCGGTCGCCGACCATGATCCTCATCCACCCTCGCCGCGGATGCTGGCGAGCATGTCGTCCAGCTCGTCCGGCTTGACGAGCACGTCCCGGGCCTTGGAACCCTCGCTGGGCCCGACCACCCCCCGGGTCTCCATCAGGTCCATCAGCCGGCCGGCCTTGGCGAAGCCGACCCGCAGCTTGCGCTGGAGCATCGAGGTGGACCCGAACTGCGAGGTGACCACCAGTTCCGCCGCCTGGAGCAGAAGGTCGAGGTCGTCACCGATGTCCTCGTCGACCTTCTTCTTCGTCTCCTGCGCCACGGTCAGCACGTCGTCGCGGAACTCGGGCTGCCGCTGGCCCGTGCAGTACTTCACCAGATCGTGGATCTCCGGTTCGGTGACCCAGGCGCCCTGCAACCGGACCGGTTTGCTCGCGCCCATCGGCAGGAACAGCCCGTCGCCGCGGCCGATCAGCTTCTCCGCGCCCGGTTGGTCCAGGATGACCCGCGAGTCGGCCAGGGACGAGGTGGCGAAGGCGAGCCTGGACGGCACGTTGGCCTTGATCAACCCGGTCACCACGTCGACGCTGGGTCGCTGGGTCGCCAGGACCAGATGGATGCCGGCCGCCCGGGCCAACTGGGTGATCCGGACGATGGCGTCCTCGACGTCGCGCGGCGCCACCATCATCAGGTCGGCCAGCTCGTCCACGATGACCAGCAGGTACGGATACGGCCGGTACACCCGCTCGCTCCCCGGCGGCGCGGTGATCTCACCGTTGCGGACCTTGCGGTTGAAGTCGTCGACGTGCCGGACACCGCTGGCGGCGAGGTCCTCGTACCGCATGTCCATCTCGCGGACCACCCACTGCAGCGCGTCGGCCGCCTTCTTCGGGCTGGTCACGATCGGGGTCACCAGGTGCGGGATGCCCTCGTAGCTGGTGAGTTCGACCCGCTTCGGGTCGATCAACAGCAGCCGCACCTCGTCAGGTGTGGCGCGGGACAGGATCGACACCAGCAGCGAGTTGATGCAGCTGGACTTGCCGGAACCGGTGGCGCCGGCGACCAGGATGTGCGGCATCTTGGCCAGGTTGGCGACCACGAAGCCGCCCTCGATGTCCTTGCCCAGTGCCACCGACATCGGGTGGGCGTCGGCGGCGGCCGGACGGCTGCGCAGCACGTCGCCGAGGATGACGTCCTCGCGGTCGGTGTTCGGGATCTCCACCCCGACCGCGCTCTTGCCCGGGATCGGGCTGATGATGCGGACATCCGGGCTCTTCACCGCGTACGCGATGTTGCGGGACAGCTGGGTGATCCGCTCCACCTTGACGCCGGGACCGAGCTCGATCTCGTAGCGGGTGACCGTCGGACCACGGGTGAACCCGGTGACCGCCGCGTCCACGTTGAACTGTTCGAAGACGCCCTGCAGCGCGGCGATGACCTCGTCGTTCGCCTTGCTGCGTGCCTTCGCCGGCGCGCCTTTGCGTAGCAGACCGGGGGGCGGCAGCTTGTAGTCGCCCTCCGCGGCGCTCAGCGCGAGCTGCTCGGCCCTGGTTGGCGGCAGCGGCCCGTGCTCCGGCGGCTCCGGGGTGCGCTTCCGGCGGGCCTTCGACGGCGGGCTGTCCGGGACGTCGATCGGTGGCGGCGGCAACGGCTCGGTCGGCCGCTCGTCGGGGTCCGCGAGGCCCAGGTCGGCGAGGCTGCCCTGACGACGGCGGGACGGGCGGCGCAGCCGGCCACCGGGTGCGGTCTCGTCGTCGGCGTCGTCCTCGTCGTCGGCGAGTCCGTCGGTCGGCCGGCTCGGCGCCGCGATCCGGCCCATCGCCAGGTCCCGCAGGTGCCGCAGCCGCGCCGGCACCCGGTTGACCGGCGTCGCGGTGACCACCAGCACCCCGAAGAGCAGCAGCAGCACCAGCAGCGGCACCGCCACCCACGAGGTGACCGCACTGGCCAGCAGGCCGCCGGACAGGTCTCCGACCACGCCGCCGGCGTACGCCCGACCGGCGATGCCGCTCGGCTGGCCGCGGAACAGGTGCAGCAGGCCGAGCACGGCGAGCAGCAGCGCGCTCCAGCCCACCATGTGCCGCCCCCGGTGCTCCGGGTCCGGGGCCTGACGCATCACCCGGACCGCGGCGACGACCAGCAGGAGCGGCAGCGCCACCGCGACGGCCCCCACGCACCAGCGCACGGTGAACGCGACGTACCGGCCGACCGGCCCGGCCGCCTGGAACCAGACGGCGACCGCGAGCAGGATGCCGAAGCCCAGCAGGGCCAGCCCGAGCCCGTCGCGTCGGTGCGCCGGGTCGAGGTCCCGGGCCGTGGCGGCCTGCCGACCGACCGCCCGGGCCAGGAAGCCGACCCCACGGGCGACCCCGTTGAACGCGCCGCCGGCCACACGGACGGTGACGGAGCTCTTCTTGGCCGCGGGTTTGCGGGCAGCGCCGCGGCGTGCGGGGGTGCGCTTCGTCGCGCCGGCTCCCCTCGTCGTGTTCCGGTTCGTCGAGTTCCGGGCACGGCTCGCAGCGGACGTACGACCAGCCATAACTCATCACGGTAGCGGAAGCGGGCATCAAGCCCCGGCTGACACGACGGGACCACCCGCACGGGATGCACCGCGTCGCCCCACCGGGTGGTCGGGCTCACCTGGCACACGGGAGTGGGCATACCACCATCACGGCCGGGTAACCTCCGACCATGCGTATCGGGATTGTCGGAGCAACCGGCCAGGTCGGCGGCGTGATGCGCCGCATCCTTGCGGAACGCCAGTTCCCGCTGGACGAGCTGAGGCTCTTCGCCTCCGCCCGGTCCGTCGGCCGGACGCTGGACTGGCAGGGCACGGAGATCGACGTCGAGGACGCCGCCACGGCCGATTTCCGCGGGATGGACGTCGTGCTCTTCTCCGCCGGCAAGAGCACCGCCAAGGAGCTGGCGCCCAAGGTCGCCGAGGCCGGCGCGGTGGTCATCGACAACTCGTCCGCCTGGCGGATGGATCCCGACGTGCCGCTCGTGGTCGCCGAGGTCAACCCGGGCGCGCTCGCCGACCGGCCGCGCGGGATCGTCGCGAACCCGAACTGCACCACGATGGCGGCGATGCCGGTACTGGCCCCGCTGCACGCAGAGGCCGGGCTGGTCGCCATGGTGGTGTCCACGTACCAGGCGGTCTCGGGCAGCGGCCTGGCCGGTGTCGCCGAACTCGACGAGCAGACCCGCAAGGTCGCCGACGGCGCCACGG
Organism: Actinocatenispora sp.; assembly: GCA_049582705.1. Classification (GTDB taxonomy): domain Bacteria; phylum Actinomycetota; class Actinomycetes; order Mycobacteriales; family Micromonosporaceae; genus Actinocatenispora. The sequence continues at coordinate 594 of JBAUUM010000308.1, read as the reverse complement.
GCCTCACCTTCGACGGCGGCGCAGTGCAGTTTCCGAAGCCGGCGAAGTTCGTGCGCCCGATCGCGTTCAACGTGCTGCCGTACGCCGGTGCGCTGGTCGAGGACGGCAGCCTGGAGACCGACGAGGAACAGAAGCTCCGCAACGAGACCCGCAAGATCCTCGCCATCGCCGACCTGAGGGTGTCCGGCACCTGTGTCCGGGTCCCGGTGTTCACCGGGCACTCGCTGCAGATCAACGCCCGGTTCCGCACCCCGCTGAGCGTGGCGCGGGCGCAGGAGCTGATGGAGAAGGCGCCGGGGGTGGCGCTCTCCGACATCCCGACGCCGTTGCAGGCCGCCGGTCAGGATCCGACGTACGTGGGCCGGATCCGCGTCGACGAGACCGTCGACAACGGCCTGGCGCTGTTCATGTCCAACGACAACCTGCGCAAGGGTGCGGCGCTCAACGCCGTCCAGCTCGCCGAGCTGGTCGCCGCCGGGGCCTGAAACCCCGGGTCCACCGCCCGGCCGCCGTTGCGAAGGCCCGGGTCACCACCGGGCAGCGCCGGGGACACCGGTCCCCGGCGCGATGTACAGCGCCGGGCGCGCGGCCGAC
>JBAUUM010000307.1:0-15034 GCA_049582705.1 Actinocatenispora sp. | reverse complement strand
GGAGACCGCCGCCCAGGCCGAGCAGTACCGCGCCCACGCCGCCGAACAGGGCGAGCGAGGTGCCGGTGACCGGCAGGCCGCCCGAGGCGTCACCGCCGCCCGGCGTACCGGACGGTGAGGCGGCCGGACCGGACGGAGACGAGGACGGGGAGGTGGACGGAGATTCCGACGGCGCCGAGCGGATTTCCAGGGTGACGGCCGCCACCTTCGACACCGAGTGTCCATCCACGGTCGCCGTGGCGAACTGCGTGTAACGGATCGGATGCGACGTCAGAACCTCGACGTACTCGTAGGTGACCCGGCAGGTCAGGCTCCGCACGCCCGGCGGCAGCTCGCACACGACGAGGTCGTCGGGTTCCTTCTGCGCACAGGACCCGTTCGAGTGGACGCTGCGGTACTCGATCGTCCCGAAGAGGTGGCCGATCTGCAGGACGCCCGCCGGTCCGTCCGCCGACCGGGTCACGGTGACGTTCAGGTCGACGGTTTCCTGTGGGTACACGACGTCCCGGTCGAACGCGGCCGTCACGGTCAGGTCGTCGGTCGTCCGCGCGGGGGCATCGGGCGACGGGGAGGCGTCGACCGGCCCACTCGGGCTCGGCGAGGCGCTCGGGGCGGAGCTGGGCGAGGCGCTGGAGGACGGGCTGGGCGACCGGCCAGGGGTGCCGGTGGCGTCGTCGGCGACGGCCGGCACCGCCAGCGACGCGGCGAGCACGACTCCGGCAAAGACGGTCACCGCGCTGGTGATGGCGCGCATGGGGGGTTCCTTCCCGTACGGGAGCGCACTCCCGAAAATCGGTGATTCCCCACTACACGTCATGACCGTCAGGGCAGTTGCGCGCCGCGGGTCACGACTCGTCGCGACGCCGCCGGGTCGCGACCACGCGCCCCGCCCACTGGTCCGGATCGTCCGGGTAGTCCACGCCGGTCAGGGTCAGACCGTGCGCGGGCGCCACCGTCACCTCGTTCGCCCGCTCCGCCCGGGACAGCAGGCTGCCCGGCCAGTCCACCGGGCGGCGACCCTCACCGACCGCCAGCAGCGCACCGATCAGGCTGCGCACCATCGCCTGACAGAACGCGTCCGCCTCGACGGTCGCGACCAGCGCCCCGTCCGGCGCGGTGTCCCAGTCCAGCCGCTGCAGCTCCCGGATCGTGGTCGCGTTGTCCTTGCGCCGGCAGTACGCGGCGAAGTCGTGCTCGCCGAGCAGCGCTGCGGCGGCCACCCGCATCGCCGCCGCGTCCAGCCGACGCGGCCAGCCGAGCGTGTCGAACCGGCGCAGCGGCGACGGGCCCGCCGGATCGTCCGTCACCCGGTACGCGTACCGCCTCCGGTACGCGGCGAACCGCGCGTCGAACCGGTCGTCGACCGGCCGTGCCGACAGCACCCGGACATCCGCCGGCAACACCCCCGCCAGCCGGCGTACCGCGACGGTCGGATCCGGCTCCGTGGCGTCCCGGGACATCGCCACCGCGGCCCACGAGTCGGCCGGTACGTCCACGTGGCACACCTGGCCGGTGGCGTGCACTCCGGCGTCGGTGCGGCCCGCCACGGTCAACCCGGCGGGCTCCCGGAACAACCGGTGCAGCGCCGCGGACAACTCACCCGCCACCGTCCGACGCTCCGGCTGCACCGCCCAGCCGGAGAAGCCGGTGCCGTCGTACGCCACCGCGAGCCGCAGCCGCACCCCAGCCACCCTTCCTACGAGTCCCACGGGAACGGACCCGGCGTCACACGGGCCCGTGACACGACGCGAGCCCGCCACCGCACAGGGCGGGACGGGCTCGCGATCGTCGAACCGGTACTACTCGGACTTGCTGTCCTCGGCCTTGCTGTCCTCGGCCGGCGCCTCGGCGGCGGTCGACTCCTCCGGAGCGAGAGCCTCGACGGCGTCCTGCTTCTTGGTGGCCCGGCTGGCGCGCTTCTTCGGCGCCGGCGCCTCGACCAGTTCCTCAACCAGCTCGATGACGGCCATCGGCGCGTTGTCGCCCTTGCGCGGGCCGACCTTCACGATCCGGGTGTAGCCACCCGGCCGGTTGGTGAACCGCGGCGCGATCTCGGCGAACAGCTGGTACGCCACGTCCTTGTCACGGACCACCGTGGCGACGCGGCGACGGGCGTGCAGGTCGCCGCGCTTGGCGAAGGTCACCATGCGCTCGGCCAGCGGACGGACCCGCTTGGCCTTCGCCTCGGTGGTGGTGATCCGGCCGTGCTTGAACAGCGACGTCGCCAGGTTGGCCAGCATCAACCGCTCGTGGGCCGGGCTGCCACCGAGACGGGCACCCCTGGTCGGCTTGGGCATCGTTCTCAGGCTCCTCTAAATCATCGCGGGCTGGAGGCGCGGCGCCCGCCCGGGTCTTCTACCGCTACCGGTCGGAGCCGGACCGGGCGGACCCGGACCGGCTCGTGCCAGCGGTCTACAGCTGCTCAGTCTCGCGGAAGTCGTTGCCGTCGTAGTCAGGCTCGGCGAAGCTCTCCGCGACACTGGCGGGATCGAACCCGGGAGCCTGGTCCTTGAGCCCCAGCCCCATACCGGCCAGCTTCATCTTGACCTCGTCGATGGACTTCTGACCGAAGTTCCGGATGTCCAGCAGGTCCGCCTCGGTACGCGACAGCAGCTCCCCGACGGAGTTGATGCCCTCGCGCTTGAGGCAGTTGTACGACCGGACCGTCAGGTCCAGTTCCTCGATCGGCAGCGCCAGGTCGGCGGCCAGCTGGGCGTCCTGCGGCGACGGGCCGATGTCGATGCCCTCGGCGGCCTCGTCCAGTTCGCGGGCCAGGCCGAACAGCTCCACCAGCGTCGAGCCGGCGGAGGCCAGCGCGGTGCGGGGGCTGATCGAGTTCTTCGTCTCGACGTCCAGGACCAGCTTGTCGAAGTCGGTCCGCTGCTCGACACGGGTCGCCTCGACCCGGTAGCTGACCTTGAGCACCGGCGAGTAGATCGAGTCGACCGGGATCCGACCGATCTCCTGACCCTGCTGCTTGTTCTGCGCCGCGGTGACGTAACCGCGGCCGCGCTCCACCACCAGCTCCATGTCCAGCCGGCCCTTGTCGTTCAGGGTGGCCAGGTGCAGGTCGGGGTTGTGCACCTCGACCCCGGCCGGGGGCTGGATGTCCCCGGCGGTCACCGCGCCCGGGCCCTGCTTGCGCAGGTACATGGTGACGGGCTCGTCATGCTCGGAGCTGACGGTCAGCTCCTTGATGTTGAGCACCAGGTCGACCACGTCCTCCTTGACACCAGGAATCGTGGTGAACTCGTGCAGTACGCCGTCGATCTTGATGCTGGTGACGGCCGCACCGGGGATGGAGCTGAGCAGGGTACGCCGCAGCGAGTTGCCGAGCGTGTAGCCGAAGCCGGGCTCCAGCGGTTCGATGGTGAACCGGGACCGGTTCTCGGCGATCGACTCCTCGGACAGCGACGGGCGCTGGGTGATGAGCACGGTTGTTCCTCCACAGTCGGGTGCCCGCTATATGACACCAACAGTTGGTTGCCGCTCCCGGGGCGGCGGACCTGGTCGGGCCCGCGCCCCGGGAACCGGTGGTGCTACTTCGAGTAGTACTCGACGATGAGCTGCTCCTGCACCGGCGTGTCGATGACCTGCCGGGCCGGCGTCGAGTGGATCAGGATCTTCAGCTGCCCCGGGATGGCCTCCAGCCACGCCGGAACGGTCTTCTCGCCCGCCTCGGCCTTGGCGACCACGAACGGCGTCAGCTCGCGCGACTTCTCGCGGATCTCGACGATGTCGTGCTCGGAGACCTGGTACGACGGGATGTCGACCTTGCGGCCGTTGACCACCACGTGGCCGTGCCGGATCACCTGACGGGCCATGTCCCGCGACTTGGCGTAACCGGCGCGGTAGACCACGTTGTCGAGCCGCAGCTCGAGCAGCTGGAGCAGCACCTCACCGGTCTTGCCGGAGCGCCGGTTGGCCTCCTCGTAGTACCGGGAGAACTGCTTCTCCAGGACACCGTAGACCCGCTTGGCCTTCTGCTTCTCACGCAGCTGGAGCAGGTACTCGGTCTCCTTGAGCCGGCCACGACCGTGCTGCCCCGGCGGGTACGGCCGGGACTCGATCGGGCACTTCTGGCTCTCGCACTTGCTGCCCTTGAGGTACAGCTTCATCTTCTCGCGCCGGCAACGGCGGCAGTCCGGACCTGTGTAACGCGCCATGATTCTCTGCTCCCCCTCAGACCCGGCGACGCTTCGGCGGCCGGCATCCGTTGTGCGGCTGCGGCGTGACGTCCTGGATCGAGCCAACCTCGAGCCCAGCAGCCTGCAGCGACCGGATCGCGGTCTCCCGGCCGGAACCGGGGCCCTTGACGAACACGTCCACCTTGCGCATGCCGTGCTCCATGGCACGGCGCGCGGAGGCCTCAGCGGCCAGCTGCGCGGCGAACGGCGTCGACTTGCGGGAGCCCTTGAAGCCCACCTGTCCGGACGACGCCCACGAGATCACCGCACCGTTCGGATCGGTGATCGACACGATCGTGTTGTTGAACGTGCTCTTGATGTGGGCGTGGCCGTGGGCCACGTTCTTCTTCTCCTTGCGCCGTACCTTCTTGGCACCGGCGCGCGCCTTGGGCGGCATACCTGTATGTCTCTCCTGTCAAGATCGCGATCGGTGACGAGCAATCACCGGGTTACTTCTTGCCGGCCTTCTTCTTGCCGGCCACGGTGCGCTTCGGGCCCTTGCGGCCGCGCGCGTTGGTACGGGTCCGCTGACCGCGGACGGGAAGGCCGCGACGGTGCCGGATGCCCTGGTAGCAACCGATCTCGATCTTGCGCCGAATGTCCGATGCGACCTCGCGGCGAAGGTCACCCTCAACCTGGTAGTTGGCCTCGATCCAGTCGCGCAGCTGAACCAGCTCCGCGTCGGTGAGGTCACGGACGCGCTTGTCCGGGCTGATGCCGGTCTGGGCGAGCGTTTCGCTGGCCCGGGTCCGACCGACCCCGTAGATGTACGTGAGCGCGATCTCCATCCGCTTCTCGCGGGGAAGATCGACGCCAACCAGACGTGCCATGAGTGGGCGTACTCCTCGTGTCCTTCCGGAGGTCTGCGCCCGTCCGTCCCCACCCGCCCAATGAGCGGGGCCCCGGCCTCCGGGCCGGGGGTTGTCACACCGCCGCCTGGCGGTCTGACCGGGTCGTCACCGCACCTGTCGGTGCGCCGACCCGTTGGACGGGCCTTTCTCTGATGAGCGTCTGCCGTGATCCAGCTACCTGCTGGGTGGTGGGCTGGTCAGCCCTGCCGCTGCTTGTGGCGCGGGTCGGAACAGATCACCATGACCCGGCCGTGGCGACGGATCACCCGGCACTTGTTGCAGATCTTCTTAACGCTCGGCTTTACCTTCACGTTCGTAGCGTCCTTCGCAGGTTCGCAAGGTCGGCAGGTCACGCCCGACCTCGCACGTGCCGGGGCACGCGCAATTGATCACGGACACGGACGACCCAGGCCACGGTGACGGACAACCGGACCGTCAGCGGGCCCGATCACCTCGTCACGCAGACGAAACCGTCCCGAACCGGTCGCCGTTGCCGGCGCCGACCCGGGTCAGATTCACTTGTAGCGGTAGACGATGCGTCCCCGGGTCAGGTCGTAGGGAGAGAGCTCCACGACCACCCGGTCTTCCGGCAGGATACGGATGTAGTGCTGCCGCATCTTGCCGCTGATGTGTGCCAGCACTCGATGGCCGTTCGAGAGCTCCACCCGAAACATGGCGTTCGGCAGGGGCTCGACGACTCGACCCTCGATCTCGATGGCGCCGTCCTTCTTCGGCATGTCCTCCGCTTACCGTGACGAGTTGGGTCCTATGGTCGACACACACGCCCTCAGCCGCGATCCCGTCGAGGAAACCCGGCACCGGCCTGGTGGACCGCCCGGCTCGGCCCTGGTTCACACCAGGTCTGAGCCGTTGAAACCGGGGCACGATGGGATGGACGCTGTGCGCCATCGAGTATCTTACGCGCTGGTCCACAGGCTTGCCAAACCGGTCCACAATTCACGGCCGACCGACACCCTGGAGGTCCGTCGCCCGGCACACCCGCCACCCGGCAGCCCACGCGACCCGGTCGATCCCGGCGAGCCGTCCGTCAGTCCGCCGCACCTGCCCGGTCGCTCCGGACACGCCGTCCGGTCAGCGGCGACCGGACCACCCGGACCGGCGTGACAGGCCCCAGAACGCGACGATGAACAGCGGCCAGAACGGCAGCACCGTGCCGCCCGTCGCGACCGAGAGCAGCACCCCCAGCCCGATGAACACGAAGATCGTGGACAACATCGCCAGTGCCCGGCGCGACTCCTCGACCGGCCGTCCCGCCGGTACGACCCGGCCGGGCGGAGCCGGGACCGGCACCGCCGGCAGGTCCGCCGTCAGCGGCACCAGGTCGCGGTACGTCTTGGCCCGGTAGGTCGACTGCACCCGCTCGTCGAACTCCGCGAGTTCCAACCGGCCCTCACCGAGCGCCGCCCGAAGCCGTTCGACGACCTCTTCACGCTCGGTGTCCGAAATTCGCATATCCAGCCGGTCCACGCTGCAGCCTCCCCGCACAGAGGACTCTCTCTCGCCATGGTACGGCGGGATTCCCGCGGGTGACCGATTCGGAAAGCGCTTGCCGTCCTATTCAGCCTGCGAAGACACCAGATCACCGAGCCGGGATCGGCCACCGTCGGGTGCCGTCAGTACCCACAGACCGTCCTCGCAGCGCGCCACGGAATGCTCCACGTGCGCGGCGATCGAGTGGTCCGAGGTCACCACGGTCCAGTCGTCGTCCAGCTCGACCACGTCCGCCGCGCCCATCGTGATCATGGGCTCGATGGCCAGTACCATCCCCGCGACCAGCTTGGCGCCGCGACCCGGCTTGCCGTAGTTGAGGATGTGCGGGTCCTGGTGCATCTCGGTGCCGATGCCGTGCCCGCCGTAGCCCTGCACGATGCCGTACGGGCCGCCCGCCCGGACCGCCACCTCCACGGCGTGCGAGATGTCGGTCAACCGACGGCCGGTGCCGACCGCGGCGATGCCCGCCCACATGGCGTCCTCGGCGACCTCGATCATCCGGATCAGCGCCGGGTCGACCTCGCCGACCGGCACCGTGATCGCCGAGTCCCCGTGCCAGCCCTCCACGATCGCGCCGCAGTCGATCGAGATGATGTCACCCTCACGCAGCAGCGTGTCGTCCGGGATCGCGTGCACCACGCGGTCGTTGACCGACGCACAGATCGTGGCCGGGTAGCCGTAGTAGCCCTTGAAGTTGGGGGTGGCGCCGGCGCCGCGGATGTTCGCCTCCGCCAGCTCGTCCAGCTCCTTGGTGCTGACCCCGGGCGCCACCGCCGCCCGCAGCTTGTCCAGCGTGTCGGCCACCAGCAGACCAGCGGTCCGCATCAGCCGGATCTGGTCGGGAGACTTGAGCTGGATCCGTTCCTTGGAGAACAAACCGTTCCTAACCGCCGTATGACCGCAGGGCGTCGTACGCCCGCACCGTGACGTCCTCGACCGGACCGATCGCGTCGATGCCGACCAGCTTGCCCTGGGCGCCGTAGTACGCGACCAGCGGCGAGGTGTCGCGCGCGTACACCTCGAGCCGCTTCTTGATGGTGTCGGGCTTGTCGTCGTCCCGCTGGAACAGCTCGCCGTCACAGCGGTCGCAGACGCCCGGCTTGGCCGGGGCGTCGAACTCGACGTGCCAGATCTTCCCGCAGCCGCGGCAGGTGCGCCGGCCGGACAGCCGCCGGATGACCTCCTCGTTCTCGGCCACCAGCTCCAGCACCAGGTCCAGGCCCGTGCCCAGGTCGGCGAGCATCTTGTCCAGCTCCTGCGCCTGCGGCACCGTCCGCGGGAAGCCGTCGAGCAGGAAGCCGTCCTCCGCGTCCGGCTCGGCCAACCGACCCCGGACCATGTTGATCACAACCTGGTCGGGGACCAGGTTGCCGGCGTCCATGTAGCTCTTGGCCTCAAGACCCAGCTCGGTACGGTCGGACACGTTGGCGCGCAGGATGTCGCCGGTGGAGATCTTCGGCACCGACAGATGCGATGCGATGAACTCCGCCTGGGTGCCCTTGCCCGCACCGGGCGGACCCACCAGCACCAGCCTCATGCCGTCACCTCGCTCCGCAGGCCTGCGCCCGGCCGCCTCATCGGCGGCACTAGCGCAGGAACCCTTCGTAGTTGCGCTGCATCAGCTGGGACTCGATCTGCTTCACCGTCTCCAGACCCACACCGACCATGATGAGGACCGCCGTACCACCGAACGGGAAGTTCTGCACATTCCCGCCCGCCAGCCCGATGAACAGGTTGGGCAGTACGGAGATGATGCCCAGGTACAGCGAGCCGGGCAGGGTGATCCTGCTCAGGATGAAGTCAAGGTACTCCGCGGTCGGTCGACCGGGACGAATGCCCGGGACGAAACCGCCGTACTTCCTCATGTTGTCCGAGACCTCGGTCGGGTTGAACGTGATCGCGACGTAGAAGTACGTGAAGAAGATGATGAGAGCGAAGTAGATCAGGATGTGCACCCAGTTGTTGGGCGGCGTCACGTACCGGTTGATGAACACGATCGCCGGGTTCGTACTGTTCGTTCCGGCCAGCTGGGTGACCAGCTGCGGCAGATACAGCAGCGACGAGGCGAAGATGACCGGGATGACACCGGCCTGGTTCACCTTCAGCGGGATGTACGTGGACGTGCCGCCGAACATCCGTCGACCGATCATTCGCTTGGCGTACTGCACCGGGACCCGGCGCTGCGCCTGCTCGATGAAGACGACGCCGACGATGACCACGATGCCGATGGCCAGCACGATGGTGAAGGTCAGGGCGCCCTTGGTCTTGAGGATGTTCCAGCCCTCGGAGGGCATCCGGGCCGCGATGTTCGTGAAGATCAGCACCGACATGCCGTTGCCGACGCCGCGGTCGGTGATCAGCTCGCCGAGCCACATGATGGCGCCGGTGCCGGCGGTCATCGTGATCACGATCGTGACCAGGCTGATCCAGTGCGGAATGCCGCCGACCGTCGGGATGATCGGGTCGGTGCACTGGTTGCCGAACAGCTGCCCCGACTCGGCCAGCGCGATGTAGCCGGAGGCCTGCAGGACGGCCAGGCCGAGCGTCAGGTACCGCGTGTACTGCGTGATCTTCGCCTGGCCGGACTGCCCTTCCTTGCGCAGCAGTTCCAGCCTGGGAATCACGACGGTCAGCAGCTGCAGGATGATGCTCGCGGTGATGTAGGGCATGATGCCCAGCGCGAACACACTCAGCTGGAAGAGCGCGCCACCCGAGAACAGGTTCAGCAGTGTGAAGACGTCCTGGGTGCCGCCCGACTTGGAGGCGATGTCAATACACTTCTGAACATTCGTGAAGGACACGCCTGGGCTTGGTATCGCGGCCCCGAGCCGGAAGATGGCCAGGATGAAGACCGTGAACAGTAGTTTCTTGCGCAGGTCAGGCGTACGGAACGCACTGACAAAGGCGGAGAGCAACTGTTCCTCCTGCGCAGACTGGCCGCCTTCAGGGCGGTAGGTGTCGGTCCGGTGCCCGGACGCTACGGCCGGGGCTCGGGGGCGACTCTAACAGTACGGGCGTTTCCGGCGGTATCCGTGCCGGCAATCACATGCCGACATGAGACCGCGCCGTTGTGAATGCCGGTCGGGCACCACAACGGCGCGGATCTCCGTAGCACTACAGCTCGTGGGCCGAGCCACCGGCGGCAGCGAGCTTCTCCTTGGCCGACGCACTGAATGCGTGCGCGGTGACCTGGAGCTTCACTCCGCCGAGGTCACCGGTGCCCAGGACCTTGACCGGCTCTCCCGCGCGGACGGCGCCGGCCTTGGCGAGCTCCACCGGGCCGATCTCACCGCCGTTCGGGAACAGCACGGCCAGCCGGTCCAGGTTGACGACCTGGTAGGTGACCTTGAACTTGTTCTTGAATCCCTTGAGCTTGGGCAGCCGCATGTGAATGGGCATCTGCCCACCCTCAAATGCCGCGGGTACGTTCTTCCGGGCCTTCGTGCCCTTCGTACCGCGACCAGCGGTCTTACCCTTCGAGCCCTCACCACGGCCAACGCGCGTCTTCGCGGTGCGCGCGCCCGGCGCCGGCCGAAGGTGGTGAACCTTGAGCGCCATCGCTACTCCACCTCCTCCACCTGCACGAGGTGGGTCACGGTGCGGACCATGCCCCGAACCTCGGGACGGTCCTCCTTGACCACCACGTCGTGGATCCGCTTCAGGCCGAGCGTCCGCAGCGTGTCCCGCTGGTTCTGCTTCGTACCGATCACGGATCGGACCTGGGTGACCTTCAGGCGTGCCATGTCATGTCTCCCGTTCAGCTCGCCAGGCCCGCACGGGTCCGCAGCATCGCCGTCGGCGCCACGTCCTCCAGGGGCAGGCCACGCCTGGCGGCCACACCCTCCGGGGACTCGAGGCTCTTCAGCGCGGCCACGGTGGCGTGCACGATGTTGATCGGGTTGGACGAGCCGAGGCTCTTGGACAGCACGTCGTGGATACCGGCGCACTCCAGCACGGCACGCACCGGACCACCGGCGATGACACCGGTACCGGGGCTTGCCGGCTTCAACATGACGACGCCTGCGGCGTCCTCACCGATCACCGGGTGGGTGATCGTGGCGCCGATGCGCGGCACCTTGAAGAAGTGCTTCTTGGCCTCCTCGACACCCTTGGCGATCGCCGCGGGCACCTCCTTGGCCTTGCCGTACCCGACACCAACGGTGCCGTCACCATCGCCCACCACGACCAGCGCGGTGAAGCTGAACCGTCGACCACCCTTGACGACCTTGGCTACGCGGTTGATCTTGACAAGCCGCTCAAGGTTCGGCGTCTTCTCCGCGGCCGCGCCGCCACGACCGCCATCCCGGCGGTCCCGGCGATTGTCGCCGGATCCGCCACGGCGCTGCGGACCTGCCATCAGGCGCTACCTCTCTCGTTCCTAGTTGCGATCTTTGCCGGGGTCCCGAGTCGTGCACAGTGCGAGCGCGAGAAGCGACCCGCGACCCCGTCCGACCCGCTCACTACCTTGTTGGTTCCGCGGCCTAGAACTGCAGACCGCCGGACCGAGCGGCGTCGGCCAGTGCGGCAACCCGCCCGTGATAGGCGTTACCGCCACGGTCGAAGACCACCTGGGTCACGCCGGCGTCCCTGGCCCGTTCGGCGAGCAACTCGCCAACCTTACGCGCCAGGTCCTTCTTCTCGCCGTCGGTGCCGCGCAGACCCTCGTCGAGGGTCGACGCCGAGACCACCGTGTGGCCCTTCACGTCGTCGATCACCTGGGCGTAGATGTGCCGCAGGGACCGGGTGACGACGAGACGGGGCCGCGTCTCGGTGCCCGAGACGTTCTTGCGTACCCGGTAGTGCCGGCGGTCCCGGGAGATACGCCGAGCCGCGGCACCACCCTTGACCGAGTTACGGTGCGCCAGTGTGGCAGCCATTACTTACCTGCCTTTCCGGCCTTGCGGCGGACGATCTCGCCCTGGTACCGCACGCCCTTGCCCTTGTACGGCTCCGGCGGCCGGATCTTGCGGATTTTCGCCGCGACCTCGCCCACCTGCTGCTTGTTGATGCCGGAGACGGTGAGCTGGGTCGGCCGCTGCACGCTGAACTCGATGCCGGCCGGTGCGGGCACGACCACGGGGTGCGAGAAGCCCAGCGCGAACTCCAGGTCCGCGCCCTTGGCCACCACCCGGTAACCGGTGCCCTGGATCTCCAGGACCTTCGAGTAGCCGGCGGTCACGCCCACCACGAGGTTGTTGACCAGCGTGCGGGACAGCCCGTGCAGGGCCCTCGATCGCCGCTCGTCGTTCGGCCGCTCCACCAGCAGCGTGCTGCCGTCGCGCTTCACGGTGATCGGTTCGGCGAGCGTGTGTGACAGCTCGCCCTTCGGTCCCTTGACCGAAACGGTGTTGCCGTCAATCGTGACGTCCACACCGGCCGGGATCGGGATCGGGTTACGTCCAATCCGAGACATGGCTGAAGCTCTCCCTTACCAGACGAAGGCGAGGACTTCCCCGCCCACGCCACGCTTGCGAGCCTGCCGGTCGGTCAGCAGCCCCTGCGACGTCGAGATGATCGCGACGCCCAGGCCACCGAGCACTCGGGGCAGGTCGCCGGCCTTCGCATACACCCGCAGGCCCGGCTTGGAGACCCGACGGATACCGGCGAGGCTGCGCTCCCGGTTCTGGCCGAACTTCAGCTCGACCTTCAGCTTCTTGCCGACGGTACCCTCGGCGGGCTCCTCGACGGACCAGCTCATGACGTAGCCCTCCTGCTTGAGGACCTCGGCGATGTTCGCCTTGATCTTCGAGTAGGGCATCGACACGTCGTCGTGGTACGCCTGGTTGCCGTTGCGCAGACGAGTCAGCATGTCTGCGATCGGATCGGTCATCGTCATGTGATGTGGTGCCTTCCTCGCCCCGGTTCCCTGTCAAGGGCCTGTGGCGTAGCGATCAAACGTCGGCTACGGAACCCGTCACCAGGACGCCTTGGACACACCGGGAAGCTCGCCGCGGTGCGCCATCTCCCGGATGCACACCCGGCACAGCCCGAACTTGCGGTAGACCGCCCTCGGACGACCGCACCGCTGGCAGCGAGTGTACGCACGCGCGGAGAACTTCGGCTTCCGCGCCGCCTTGATAACCAGCGCCTTCTTCGCCATATCAGTTCTCCTTGAACGGGAAGCCCAGCAGCTTCAGCAGCTGTCGGCCTTCCTCGTCGGTCGTTGCGGACGTCACGACGGTGATGTCCATGCCCCGGACACGGTCGATCTTGTCCTGGTCGATCTCGTGGAAGACCGACTGCTCGGTGAGACCGAACGTGTAGTTGCCGTGCCCGTCGAACTGCTTCGACGACAGGCCGCGGAAGTCGCGGATACGCGGGAGCGAGATCGACAGCAGCCGGTCCAGGAACTCCCACATCCGGTCGCCGCGCATCGTCACCTTCGCGCCGATCGGCATGCCCTCACGCAGTTTGAACTGCGCGATCGACTTCCTGGCCCGACGCACCAGCGGCTTCTGGCCGGTGATCAGGGCCAGGTCGCGGACAGCGCCGTCGATCAGCTTCGAGTCACGTGCGGCGTCGCCGACACCCATGTTGACGACGACCTTCACCACGGACGGCACCTTCATCGGGTTGCCGTACGCGAACTTCTCGCTCATCGCGCCCGCGATCTCGCTGCGGAAGCGCTGCTTGAGCCGTGGAGTGATCTTCTCTGCCGTTGCCGTCGTCATCACAGGTCCTTACCGGAACGGCGGGAAATGCGCACGTTGCGCCCCGCCTCGTCCTTGCGGCGACCCACCCGCGTCGGCTGCCCGTCGCCGTCCACGACCATCACGTTACTGACGTGGATCGGGGCTTCCTGGGTGACGATGCCACCGGTCTTGGAGCCGCGCTGGGACTGCTGGATCTTGGTGTGCTTCTTGACCCGGTTCACGCCCTCGACGAGAACCTTGTCGAGCTCGGGGTAGGCCGCGATGACCTTGCCCTTCGCCCCGCGGTCCTTGCCGGCGATGACGAGGACCGTGTCGCCCTTCTTCACCTTCACGGTCTACAACACCTCCGGTGCGAGCGAGATGATCTTCATGAACTTCTTGTCACGCAGCTCGCGACCCACGGGACCGAAGATGCGGGTGCCGCGTGGGTCGCCACCGTCCCGGATCAGGACGGCAGCGTTCTCGTCGAAGCGGATGTACGAGCCATCCGGGCGGCGCTTCTCCTTGGCGGTGCGGACGATAACGGCCTTGACCACGTCGCCCTTCTTGACACCGGCGCCCGGGATCGCGTCCTTCACGGTGGCCACGATGACGTCGCCGATGCTCGCGTAGCGCCGACCGGAGCCGCCGAGCACGCGGATGCACAGAATCTGCCGGGCACCCGTGTTGTCGGCGACGCGCAGTCGCGACTCCTGCTGAATCACGTCAACTCCTGATGTCTGCCGGTCCTCCGCTGCGCGGAGCCTGGCGGAACGCCGTTGTCGTTAGCTTTCTGCCGGGTGAGCCCGGAAGCTCACCCGCCGAACTCACTTGGCCTTCTCGAGGACCTCGACGATCCGCCAACGCTTGGTCGCCGACAGCGGACGCGTCTCCATGAGTCGCACCCGGTCGCCGACGCCGCACTGGTTCTGCTCGTCGTGCGCCTTGAGCTTGCTGGTCCGCCGCAAGACCTTGCCGTACAGCGGGTGCTTCACCCGGTCCTCGACGGCCACCACAACGGTCTTGTCCATCTTGTCGCCGACCACGAGGCCCTCGCGAACCTTGCGGTTGGCCCGTTGTTCGCTCTGCTGTTCTGTCATCACGCAACCTCGCTCGGCGCAGCGCTGAGGCCGAGCTCGCGCTCACGCATGATCGTGTAGATCCGGGCGATCTCCCGACGTACCACCTGGAGTCGACGGTTGTTGTCCAACTGCCCGGTAGCACCCTGGACGCGGAGGTTGAACAGCTCCGCCTTCGCCTCGCTGAGCTTGCTCGCCAGCTCATCGTCCGCCAGCTCGCGCAGCTCACCGGCCGGCACGCCAGCCGCCATCAGACCTCACCCATTTCGCGCTTCACGATCCGGCACTTCATCGGAAGTTTGTGGATCGCACGGGTCAGCGCCTCACGCGCGACCGTTTCGTTCGGGAACGACAGCTCGAACATCACCCGACCGGGCTTGACGTTCGCGACCCACCACTCGGGCGAGCCCTTACCGGAACCCATCCGGGTCTCGGCCGGCTTCTTCGTCAGCGCCTGGTCCGGGAAGACCGTGATCCACACCTTGCCGCCACGCTTGATGTGACGGGTCATGGCGATACGAGCGGCCTCGATCTGCCGGTTGGTCACGTACGCCGGCTCCAGCGCCTGGACGCCGAACTCGCCGAAGACCACCCGGGTACCGCCCTTGGCCTTGCCACGGCGGGTCGGGTGATGCGGCTTCCGAAAGCCCTTCGGGGGCTTACGCGGCATCAACATTTGCTCAGCCCTCCTGACTGGTCTCGGCCGGCTGGCTCTGCGGCGCGGCCTGGCTGGTCTGCTCGGCGGGCTGCTCGGCCGGCGCCGACTTCGGCCC
>JBAUUM010000306.1:0-1585 GCA_049582705.1 Actinocatenispora sp. | reverse complement strand
GCTGACCGCCGCTCGCCGGGCCGCGCGTCCGCCCGCCGGGCCCCGGTCCGCTCGGCCCGGAACCGAGGGCCGGCCCGGTAGGTCACGTGATCGTGCCAGTCCTGTTTCGGGTCACGTGTCCGCTTGGCGTTTCCCGGTACTCTCTTGGCGACAACCGCCCTCGCGCACCCCTGGTGGTCCCTCGCGCACGATGACGGGGTAGTGAAGATGAGTACACCCGATTCTGACGCTTACGGCGGCACCGACAGCGACGTCCCGGGCTGGGCCGTGTCCCACCAGACCGTCGACGTCGACGTCGACTCGCTGACCGGCATCAGCAAGAGCATGCAGATCGAACTGCAGCACAACTTCGCGCCGAACTACAAGAAGGTCGCCCCCGACCTGAAGACCTCGGACTTCGGGCACCACGAAGGCTTCGAGGAGGCGAACTACATCGCCTCGCAGCACAACACGATGCTGTCCGACGCGCACGCGTTCGTCGCGGACTACCAGCGCGGCATGCAGGCCCTGGCCGCCGCGGCGGGCTACATGGCGCAGCAGTACGAGGGTTCCGACTCGCTGTCCGCCACCGACATCAGCAGGGCACAGGCCGAGCACGCGTTCAACCCGAAGCGGGGAGACCCGTCGGTGACCGGCAGGCCGGGTGACGGAGCGGCCGACGGCACGACCACGCCGCCACCGGGCGGCACGGCACCACCGCCGCCCGGGTATCCCGGCACGTACCGGCCGATGTGAGGTGGGTTCGATGGCGGAAGACACTCGGCGCCGCTGTGGCCTCGCGGGCCGCCACGGTGAAGGACGGTCGGGAAGGCGAGGGTCGAGACGGTGACCGGCATCAACACTGACTGGAACAAGCTGCACATCGAGACCATGAAGGCTCTCGTCGACAGCGAGAAGTCGACCCCGATGCGCACCCAGGCCGAGGCCTGGTGGAAGCTGCGCGATCTGTTCGAGTGGCAGCACACCAACGTGTCGAAGCACCGCACGGCGATCGCCGAGAAGTGGAAGTCCGGCGGCGCCGAGTTCTACCTGGAACAGGTCGACCGGATGGTGTCGAGTGCGGCGGGCGCCAAGGAGAAGGCCGCCGGCAACTGGCTCGCGCTCACCATGATGGCCGGCTCGCTGGACACCGCGAAGACCACGATGGACGACATCTGGAAGCGGTACCAGGCCGCGGTGAAGACCAACCAGGCCGCGCAGACGAAGTACGAGAAGGACGTCAAGGCAGACAAGGGCCTGCAGCTGCATGACCTGCTGCCCGGCAGCAACCCGGACAAGCCGCCGACGATGAGCGAGGTGGCCGAACCGTTCAACGTGGAAGCCCGGAAGGCCATGTCGTCGCTGTCCACCGACTACATGCAGCAGTACCGGGACAACCTGTGGTGGCTGCCGGCGTACGACGGGCCGACGAACGCGAAGATGCCGCTGCACCACGGCGGGGAGTACCCGCCGCCCCCGCTACCGCCGCCGACGCCGCCCACGCCACCGACCTCACACCCACCGCACCCACCGCACGTCGATCCGCCGCACCCGCCGCCCCATCCGCCACCACCCCCGCCTCCTCCGCCGCCACCACCACCTCCAC
>JBAUUM010000305.1:0-7259 GCA_049582705.1 Actinocatenispora sp. | reverse complement strand
CCGCTGCTGCGGGCCGGCCCCTCCGTCGATGAACCGGGTGTTCGAGGTCCGGACCGCGACGTGGCCCGGACCTCCGGGCTCACAGCACGGGGAGCTGTCGGTCGAGCCAGTCGGTCAGGGTCTCCATGTAGGTGGCCGTGATGTGCGTGCCGTTGCGGTAGATCAGCACATTGCCGGTGACCGCCGCGCAGGTGCCGTTGGGGCACATCACGGGGGTCGGGTCGATCAGTTGGACGCCCTCCACCTGCCGCACCGCGGCCACGTCGACCGGTTCGTAGCGGAGCCCCTCGGTGGTACTGAACGAGCACCGGTCCAGCTTCTTGGGGTACTGGGACACGCAGGAGGGGACATCCCACGGCGGGTGCGGGTTGTCCTGGAGCACCACGGCCTGGCTCCCGCTGTCGCGCACCCGTCGCAACGTGCGGGCGTAGCCTTCCCGCATCTCCTGGGCACCCTCCTTGCTGTCCAGTCGCCGGCCGTCCCGCATCACCGGTTCGGTCGCCAGGTTGCCGGTGATGACGAGGTCGGGGTGCTCGTCGTGGAGGATCCGGTCCAGCGTCGCCTCCCGCCACTTCGCGCACTCGAAGTACTCGCGCTTGAACTGCACGTTGTAGGTGCTGACGTCGGCCGGTGTGCAGGCCGACTTCGTCAGTCCGACCAGCCGCCAGTGCCGACGCTTGGCGATCGGCTCCAGCGCGGGAAAGTACTGCATGGCGTGCGAGTCGCCGAACAGGACCACGGTGGTGTCCGAGGAGGCATCGCCGTACACGCACGCCGGTGAGCGGGTCTCGTGCTGCCCCAGGATGCATCCGTCGTCCACCATCCGGCCCCGGTCATCGGGGGCGTCCTCCGGCCGTGGCCGCAACTTCGTCACCGACTTCTGCGGTACCGGATGTTCCAACTCGGAAGCCCCGGCGGCCTCCGCCCGGGAGGCGGCGGGCAGGGTCGGCGCGGCGTACAACGACATCGCGCCGATCATGACCGCGCCTGCTGTGCACGCCGTGCCGAGCGCCAGAGCCGCCCGCCGCGGTACGAACACCCGGGCGTGCCGGAATCGGTTCTCCACCAGCTGGTACGTCAGAAGGGCCGGGACGTAGGAAAGGAGAGCCACCAGAACCGACAGGCGGGTGGACAGGGTGCCCAGCCACGCGGTGACGAACACGATGGCCGGCCAGTGCCAGAGATACCACGAGTAGGACACCCGACCCACGTGCCGGAGCGGGGGAAGCGAGAGCACCCGCGCCACCATCGTGTCCGTCGAGGCGGAACCGACCAGGATGACCGTCGCGGTACCCAGCACGGGGAGCAGGGCGACGGCACCGGGGAACCGGGTGTCGTCGTTGAAGTCCACGATGGAGACCAGGATCAGACCGATGCCGACGAGGGCGAGGATTCCGCCGAGTCGGCGCGGCAGCCGGAGCCTCGGACACAGTGCCACCAGCCCGCCGACGGCCAGCTCCCAGCTACGGGTCAGCGTCGAGAAGTAGGCGGCACCGGCCTCCACGTGCGTGAGGTAGATCGAATAGGCGAGCGAGGCCGCGCAGAGCACGCCGAGCACGACGGCGAGGCTGCCCCGCAGCCGTGCGGGTGACCGCCCCCGGCATGCCACGGCGACCAGCAGAACCAGCAACGGCCAGACGATGTAGAACTGCTCCTCGACTGCCAACGACCAGAAGTGCTGTACCGGACTGGCGTGGGCGCCGAGGGCGGAGTAGTCGACGGCCTGCCCCGCCAGTCGCCAGTTGACCACGTAGAGGGCCGCGGCGATCACGTCCCAGGCGATGACCTTGCGGTCCACCGGCGACATGACCAGCCAGGACGCCACCACGACGACCGCGAGTACCAGCAGGGTCATGGGGAGCAGGCGTTTCATCCGCCGGGCGTAGAAGGCGGTGAACGACACCGACCCGGTGCGGGTTGCCTCCCGCAGGAGCAGCCCGGTGATCAGGAAGCCGGAGATGACGAAGAAGACGTCGACCCCGATGTAGCCACCGGTGAGGGGCGCGACACCGGCGTGGTAGAGGAGAACCGCGCCGATGGCGACGGCGCGCAGCCCTTCGACGTCTCCGCGGAAGTGGCCGCCCCTGTCGCCGCTCCGGCCGTCCGCCGCCTCGATGGTCATTCCTGATGCTCCGATTTTCTGACCGTGGCCGCAACTTGAGACCACGACCGCACCATTCCGGGGACCGATGCGACGAGGCGCGGGGTCAGGATGACCCCGCGCCTCGTGCGTACCGTGGTGTCGGCGCCGCCGTCAGCCGCCCAGGTCCGGATCCGGCAGCGGGACGTCCCCGACCTCCAGGGCGTCCAGCCAGCGCTCGCGGTCCGGGTCGGGACGGTCCAGCCGGGCGGCCAGCAACTCGGTCATGACCTCCTCGGAACCGCCGCCGATGCGGGCCAGGCGTACGTCCCGCCAGATCCGCTCCAGCGGGTAGTGCCGGGTGTAGCCGCGGGCACCGAAGATCTGCAGGCACTCGTCGGTGATGGTGCCGACCGCCTGGCTCACCTCGAGCTTGAGCGCGGCGGTCTGGTGCGCCACGCCCACCCCGTCCTGGGTGCGCGCGACCAGGTCACGCAGGGCACCCTCCAGCATCCACAGCTGCGACTGGCAACGGGCCAGCCGGTGCCGGATCGTCTGCAGGTCCATCAGCCGGCCGGGGCCCATCTCCCTCCGCCGGGCGAACGCCACCGCCAGCCCGATCGTGGTACGGGCACCGCTGATCAGCTGCGCGCAGATCGACAAGCGTTCGAACTGCAGCAGCCGACTGAGGTACGCCAGGCCCATGCCGGACGAGCCGAGCAGCGCGTCGTCGGGCACCACCGCGTCGAGGGTGAGCTGCCCGACGTCGCAGGCGTCCAGCCCGGCCGCCGGGAAGAACCCGTCGATGGTCGCCCCCGGCGTGTCCAGCCCGACCACGAACAGGCTCAGGTTCCGCGGGTCGGCCCGGTCGGGCTGACCCGCCAGGACCAGGGCGTGGGTGGCGCCGCCGAGGTTGGAGATGTAGCGCTTCTGACCCCGGAGCCGCCAGCCGTCCCCCTCCCGGGACACGGTGGTACGCAGCGCCGCGAGGTCGGAGCCGCCGGTCGGCTCGGTGGACGCGAGGCACCCGGTGACCGTGCCGGCGAGGGCACTGTCACGCAGTTCCCGCTGCCGGTCGGTCTCGGCGAGCCAGTGCAGCGCACCGCAGAACACCTCGCAGTGCCCCATGGTGGCCAGTGCCAGCCCGCTGGACACCTGCGCGGTCGCGGTGGCGATCTGCACGACCAGGTCGGCGCCCTGTGCCTGGCCGGGCGCCCACCGGTCGGTGAAGATGCCCTGGTCGGCGAGCTTCGCCACCGCGGTCCGCGGGATGTGTCCGGTCCGCTCCCACTCGCGGACGGTCGGCTCCGGGAACTGTTCCAGCGCCGTCGCCAACCGTTTGCCGAACGTGGACGGGTCGTTCATTGCAACGACTCCCGCCACTCGGGGTGGGACGAGTTCCGGCCACGGGTCACGTCGTCGAGCATCGCGGCCAGCTTGATCGTCACCGGACCCAGCTGCCCCCCGCCGACGGGTCGGCGGTCGACGCTGATCAGCGGCGTGATGCCGGCCGCGGTGCCGGTGAGGAAGCACTCCTCGGCCAGGTACAGATCGGTACGGGTCAGGTTCTCCACCCGTACCGTCAGGCCCGCCTCCTCGGCCAGTACGCACACCGTGTCGCGCACGATGCCGGCCAGCGCACCCGCGGACACCGGGGGTGTCACGAGCGCACCGTCCAGTACGGCGAACACGTTGTGCGCCCACCCGTCGGTGACGTACCCGGCGCTGTTGAGCAGCAGCGCCTCGTCGAACCCGGCGGTGACCGCCTCGGTCTGCGCCAGCATCGAGTTGAGGTACTGGCCGGTCGCCTTCGCGGCCGGCGGGATCGAGTTGCTGGCCAGACGCTGGAAGCTGGAGATCTTCCCGTGCACCCCGGCGGTCTTCGGCGTACCCACCATCGGACCGTTCTCGTGCGCGATCACGGCCGCCCGGTACGGGGCGGTGAAGGGGTTCTCCCCCGTCCCGAGGAACACGATCGGCCGCAGGTACGCGTCCTCCAGGCCGTTGGCCCGGACAACCTCGTGGCACGCGGCGCTGAGGGTGTCCGGGTCGTACGGCAGGCGGACCATGTACGTGGCCGCCGATCGGGCCAGCCGTTTGATGTGGTCACGTAGCCGGAAGAGCACCGGGCCGGTGTCCGTCCGGTACGAACGGACACCCTCGAAGAAGCCGATGCCGTAGTGCAGGCCGAAGCTGGTCACATGGATCTGCGCCTCGTCCCATGCGACCAGTTCCCCATCGAGCCAGATGCTTTTGCCAGCCGTCATGATCGCGACCCTCCGCAGTCGACGCGGCCCACCTGGCTGGGTACGCCCGGGCCATTCACACGATTTCGCCTGATGACCATTGGTGACCCGTGCCTATTACGCCGGAGGCATTCCCCGGGCGTCATCGGAGCACAGCAGGCCGTACCGCAGGGCGAGTGCCACGGCAAGCGTCCGGTTAGGACAGTTGAGTTTGGCGAGCACATTTGCCACGTGTCGCTTCGCACCGTGTTCGGAAATGCCGAGACGGCGGGCGATCTGCTTGTTGCTCATCCCGTCGGCCAGGAGTACCAGCGCCTGCTGCTCACGAGGTGTGAGCAGGAAGGGCCGTTCGGCCTCCGCCCGTTCGAGCTTCCGGATCTGCGCCAGCAGCCGTCGCGCGAGCCTGCCGGGCATGGCCATCTCGCCCTTGACGAGACTGGCCAGCGCCTCCCGCAGGGAGTGCTCGGTCAACTCGTCCTCCAGGAGGAAGCCGTCCACGGACAGCCCACCCAGCGACGACGCGGCGCCCTCGTCCAGCGACCGGAGCAGTACGACGGTTCGTACGTGCTGCTGAGCGGCCTGCGCGGCGATCTTCTTCAGTCCGTCCAGATCGGACGCCATGGCGACGATCAGAACGTTGAACTGGTCCGAGTGCAGGAGCCTTACCGTCTCCTGCATGTCGGAACATGTCACGACCTCAGCAACCTGAGGAAGTGGATCAAGCATGGTTCGCATGCCACGGCGTTCCATCTCGGAACCGACCGAGACGAGCACGTGCAGCGATCCATAACCCTCAGTGGCGACTCCGGAAGAACCGGGCCTCGCGATTTGTTCCGTCCGGTTCAGCGCTTCCATACGAACTACCTTCCCGCCTGACTTGTTCGTGCACTGTCTCCACTAACGCGATTTGACAAAGTCAAATATCGTGGGAGGGGACCGAGCTGGACACCGCGGACCTACCGGTAGGTTATAGCACATCAGGGGTAGTGACGTAGATCGATGTTTTTACCAGTAAATTCGATCCAACAATCGACATTTGCGCGCGCAACTGTTCTTTACCAATTAACTCGAGCGACTCTGAGTAACGGCGATGACGGCCGGAGTCGGCCGGTCCCCGCGCGCTGCGCGCCATCGATGCCTCCCCAGGTCCCCTGACGGACCTCACCGCGCCGATGGCCCGAACCGCCACCGAATCAGTACCAGGACGGGCCGTACGAAGCGGAATCCTTCGCCCGCAAGGGGTTGTAAGTGCGGATGCGGTGAATCCACCATATGCGGTGCCGGGACGGTCCTCGCTACTAGCAGAACGGGGTAGCCGATCGGGCACCTTGAACCCGGACCCAAGATGTGCTCCACGACACTGACAACCCGTGACCGGAACCGCCCGTGGCGGGGTCCCGCCGAACCCGCCCGGCAACGGGCCGCGCAACGCCCCACGTCAGCACCGCCCTGTGCGGGTCGAACGGACTGCTGTCGGCTCCCCGTTCGTGGTAGTCGATCGGGCGGTGCCCAGCCGGGGGGAAGTTGCGATGGTTAGGACTGCCCATCGACTGACCCGCCCGGTTGCAGGCCCAGCGCCCAGTGTCCGGCGATGACGGAGGTGACCGGTGACCCGACACTGGCGGTTGGCCGACACGGACTGGAACCACTGGCCTGACGGCCTCTCCGACGAACGGCTCTGGCCCACTGTCGCCGCCGACGGGCTGGCCGGCATCGAGATCGGCGTCTACTCGGCGACCGAGGAGCTGTCCCCCGACCGGATGCAGCTGCGCAGCACGCTCGCCGCGGCTCATCGACTGCCGGTACTGGCCATGCTGCTCTCCCTGCCGAAGGGGCGCTGGCCCGGCGGCGCGCTCACCCACGACCTCGCGCAGGTCACCCGGCAGGTCGTCGGCTGCACGAAGGCCTGCCGTCGGCTCGGCCTCTCCACGTTGGGCGTGTGGCCCGGCGCGGACCTGCCCGGCGCGTCCTGGGACGCGTTCGTGGCGGGGGTACGCCAGATCCGTGACGTCGCGGACACCGCCGGCGTCCGTATCGCGCTGGAATACAAGCCCGGTACACTGCTTCCGGACGCCGAGGCCGCGGTGGCGCTCATGGAGGAGGCACCCGGTACCGGGGTGCTGCTCGACGTAGGGCACAGTTATGCGGCGGGCGAAGACCCGGCGGCCGTGGTCAGGCAGCTCAATGACCGGCTCTGGCACGTGCATCTCGGTGATGCCACGACCGGCGCGGCCGACGACGACCTCCCGCTGGGGCAGGTACACGACGCGGGTCCGGTGATCACGGCACTGGACGAGATCGGGTTCACCGGTGTGGCGGCCTTTGATCTCTATGGCGCGGCCTGTTCCGAGCAATGGACCGGCCACGGGGCTGTAAGGGAATCCCTAAACCATATTGAGGGATCGCTTAGACATATCCGGAGCAATTCGTGAAAGCGATAGTCGCTCACGGACCCCGACGGTTCGACCTGGCCGAGGTGACCCGCCCCGAACCGCTCGGCGACGGCGGCCGGGTACTGGCCGTCGAGGCGGCCGGCGTCTGCGCCGCCGACCGGATGCTGTGGCGCGGCACGGGCCCGTGGCAGGTGCGCTGGCCGTTCACTCCGGGTCACGAGGTTCTGGGTCGCGACGTCGAGACGGGCGAGCGCTTCACCGTCGAGGTGTCCATCCCGTGCGGCCGCTGCCCCCGGTGCCGGGCCGGCCGTACCAATCTCTGCCCGCACGGCCGGCACGTCGGGTCGGACGTGCCCGGCGGGTTCGCCGAGTACGTCGCCCTGCCGCCGGACGCGCTCGTGCACCGGGTGCCCGACGACGTGCCGCTGGCCCAGGCCGTACTGGCCGAACCCCTCGCCTGCGCGGTGCACGCCGTACGCCGGGCCGGCGTCTCGGCCGGGGACACCGTCGCGGTGATCGGGCTCGGCGCGGTCGGTGCCC
>JBAUUM010000304.1:0-6285 GCA_049582705.1 Actinocatenispora sp. | reverse complement strand
GGGCGAGGGACAGCACCGTCGAGTCGAGTACGCCCTGGTAGGCGACGAGCGCGCGCCGGTGGTCGCCGCGCGTCTCGGCGAGCTGCGCCGCGACCAGCTCGTGGTAGTCGCTGAACACGTCGTCGTCGAGCAGTTCACGACCCAGGCGGTCCAGCGTGTCCAGCGGCAGGCCCAGGTGGATCGCGGCCGAGATCAGGTCGTGCGCCTGCGAACCGCTGCGCCAGCTCTGGTCCGGCAACGCCGCGAAGATCCCGGCCAGTTCGCGACGCGCCGCATCCGGGTCGCCGGCCCGGCAGGCCACGTGGAACGCCAACGCCGGCACGGTCATCGGGGAGGGCTGCGGTACGGCACGCAGCTCGGTGACGACCTCGTCGGCCCGGCGCAGCCGGTCGGACTCCAGGTAGAGGCCGGCCAGGAAGACCAGGTGGTAGTCGGCGCGCCGGCCCCGGCGCAGGTAACCGCGCTCCCGGTCCCGGCCCTCCTCCAACTCGTCGACGGCCGCCTCGATGTCGCCCTCGCGTATCGCCAACCGGGCCCGACCCTGGAAGTACGCGGCGACGGCGAGCGATTCGAAGCCGGCCCGTTCGGCGTCGACCCGCATCCGTTCCAGCAGTTCGGCGTGCTCGATCGAGGAGGCCGGCGGCGCCTCCTGGGTCAGGTTGTTCAGCGCCCGGGCGGCCAGCACCCACTCGCCCAGCCGTTCGGCCTCGTCGACGGCGTGGCTGAGCAGCGCCCGGCCCTCGGCGACCGTGGCGGGCTGATGGACCAGTACCGAGCCCCGCTCCACCAGGGCGGCCAGCCGTACCGGCGGCAGGTCGAACTCCTGGTCCAGCAGCAGCGCCCGGTCCGACCAGCGCAGCGCGGCCTCGACGTCGTCGCGCAGCATCGCGGACTGCGCCACCGCGGTCATCGCCCTCGCCTGCTCCGCGCCCGGCGACAGCTCGGCGACCAGCGACTCGATCTCCTTGGTCAGAGCGCACATGGTGACCAGGTCGTCGGTCTCCCAGGCGAGCCGGACCAACAGGTAGAGGGCGTCCGCGCGCTCGGCCGCGGTACCGGCGCGGTCCCGCCAGCGGCGGGCGTAGCGCACCGAGTCGTCCAGCAGCCCGGCCAGCCAGGCGGCCCGCGCCGCGCCGGCGAGCAGCCCGGTGTCCTCGGCCACCTCGTCCAGGCCCATCTCGGCCAGCTGCAACGCCTGGTACGCGGAGCCGATCGAGAGGTACAGCGCGGTGCCCCGGCGGGCCGCCGCGACCATGTCGTCGTACCGTCCGGCGGCCCGGGCGTGATGCGCGACCATCGCCGGGTCGGATCCCGCGCCGTCGAGCAGTACCTCCAGGGCGGACTCGTGCAACCGGCGGCGCTGGCGGCCCAGCATCTCGCCGGTGATGGCCTCGCGGACCAGGGCGTGCCGGAAGCTGAACTCGTCCTCGCCGGATTCCACCAGTACGCCGCGGGTGACGAGTTCGCGCAGCGCCGCGATCAGCTCGTCCTCGTCGGTGTCGGTGACCGCCGCCAGCAGGTCGAACGGGATGCGGTGGCCCAGCACGGCGGCGGCCTCCACGATCCGGCCGCGGGCCGGGTCCAGGCCCTCGACCTGGCGGCGCAGCGCCTCGGCGAGGCTCCACGGCAACGGCCGCTCGGAGAGCCGGTCGGGGTCGTCACCCGGATGGTCGCGGAGCAGCTCCTCCAGGAAGAACGGATTGCCGCCGGTGCGGTTGTGCAACGCGGCGGCGGCCCGGTACGAGGCGGGGTGACCCGTGGCGGCGGCGAGCAGCGCGGCAGTGTCGGACTCGCCGAGACGTTCCAGCCGCAGGTGGGTGATCTGGTGCCGACGCTCCATCCGGGACAGCATCCCGGCGATCGGCTGGCGGGCGGTGACCTCGTCCGGGCGGTACGTGCCGAGCAGCAGCCACGGGCCGGGCCGGTCGGCGATGCGTTCGAACAGCGCGGCGCTCTCCGAGTCGGCCCAGTGCAGGTCCTCGAAGACGAGTACCGCGGGGGACGCGCCGACCAGCTCGGACAGGATCCGCAGGCCGGTGTGCAGCCGCTCGACCGAGCTGCGGGCCGGGTCGGTCAGCTCCGCGAGCGCCTCCGCCGGCACCTCTGGATGACCGTCGATGGCGTCGAGCAGCACCTCGTACGGGCGGGACAGCGAACCCGGCACGGCACGCCCGACCAGTACGACGCACTGGTCCGGAAGGCGGGCCAGCAACTCCTGGATCAGTCGGGTCTTGCCGATGCCGGGTTCGCCGGTGACCATCGCGACCGCCGACCGTCGCTGCGCCGCCATCCTGGTGAGCCGGCACAGCTCCCGATCACGCCCGATCATCACCGGGCTGACGCCGCCCCGGCCTGCCCGCACGGCACCACCGTACCGGCTGACCTGGACTTCCTGGTGTGACGACCGACGCTCCGCCGGTTCACCTTCCGGGCGGAGGACAGCAACCGGGCCTGCTGCGCCTCGCCGATCATGTCCTGCTGGTGTTCGTGTGCCTGCATGAGCAGCAGATCCGCTGGCAGCGACATCGTTCTCAACTCCTCTTTCTCTGCTGCCACCAGCGTCGTCGGGTCAGGGACCGGATCCATCGGGAGCGCTGACCTATCTTGTTCGCCGCGGGATACCTAGTGCCCGGCCGTGGGCCGGTACGCATACCTAGTACTGCACGCGGCCGACGCGCTCGACGTCAGGGGCGATCCACGGCACATGGTCAGGCGACCCCGACCGGCCCTCGCCGAGCGGTCCGGGCTCGTCCCGTCGCGGCGGGTGGCCGGAGCGGCGCGCGTCGGCCGGTCGGGGAGCGCCGGCGACGATGTCGCACTGCGTGCCTGCCCTGTCCTGATTTCAGGAGAATTCGAGGATTAGTGGGCCTCCCTGATGGCGGGATCCCGACATTGCGTGTATACGCCCGCGTGTTGGCGCGTTCGGGGCTTCCCTGACAGAAGGGGGAAATGCTACTTATACGGAGCTGGTCCCCCTTGAGTCTCCGGAGGCCCCTACCCATGCGCAGATCCCGCTTCATCGCGCCGCTTGTCGGCCTCGCGGCCGTGGTGACCGCGACCCTGTCCCTGTCCGCGCCCGCCTCGGCGGCGTCGGGCGACAACTACGTCGCGCTCGGCGACTCGTACTCGTCCGGTGTCGGCACCGGCAGCGAGAGCGGCGACTGCCTGCGCAGCGACGCCGCGTACCCGGGTCTGTGGGCGTCGGCCAACGCGCCCGCGTCGTACACCTCGGTCGCCTGCTCCGGCGCCACCACGACCGACGTGAACAACTCGCAGCTGTCGGCTCTGAGCTCCAGCACCACGCTGGTCAGCATCACCATCGGCGGCAACGACGTCGGCTTCTCCGACATCATGACGACCTGCGCCCTGCAGGGCGAGGACGCCTGCATCGGTGCCGTGTCCCAGGCGGAGAGCAGCGCCCAGGCCAACCTGCCGGGCTGGCTGGACACCACCTACAACGGCATCTCGTCGAACGCGCCGAACGCCCGCGTGGTCGTCCTCGACTACCCGGTCTTCTACCAGCTCGGCACGATCTGCGTCGGGCTGAGCGACGCCTCGCACGCGAAGATCGACGAGGGCATCGACATGATCGACGGGATCATCGCGAGTGCCGCCAGCCGGCACGGATTCCGCTTCGGTGACGTGCGGAGCGCCTTCGTCGGGCACCAGCTGTGCAGCGGCGACAAGTGGCTGCACGCGCTGAACTTCGGCGACATCACCGAGTCGTACCACCCGAACGCCTCCGGTCACTCCGGCGGCTACTACCCGGTCTTCAGCAGCGCGGCTGGCTGATCCCGGAGGTACGCACCGAACCCGGTTGGCGACGCGGCGGCTCACCCCCCCCGCGTCGCCACCGCCCGTCTGTCGCCCGGTCAGACCTGGCCCGCCCGCCAGGACCGACCGGGCGACTGCGTATGGCGGGGCCGACCCTGGCCGCGTCCACCGTGCCGGCCGTACCGTGCCGGGTTCGCCGTGCCGGCCCCGGGTCGGGTTTACCGTGCCGGGGTCAGCGGTCGGCGCATGGCCACCCGGGTGGCCGGGTCCAGTCCGAACGCGACCTCCGCCGCCAGCAGCTCCGCCAGGCCGGGGGTGACCCGGTCGGCCGGGATCTCCGCGAAGCCGAGCCGCCGGTAGTACGGCGCGTTCCACGGCACCTGCCGGAACGTCGTCAGGGTGAGCGCGGGCAGTCCGTGTCCGCTCGCCCAGCCGGCGATCTCCTCGACGAGGCCACCGCCGATGCCGCGTCGCGCGTGCTCGGGATGGACGCTGAGCTGTTCCAGATGACCGCACCCGTCGACCAGGTCCACCACCGCGAACGCGACCGGAGCACCGTTCGCATCCGTCGCGACCCAGGCTCGGCCGGCACGCTGGTACTGCCCGAAAACCTCGGCCGGCAGCGGCGGGTTCGTGGCGACGTCCGCCATGCCGATGTCCCGGAACACCCGGCCGGCGAGCACCTGGAGTTCGGGAAGCAGTGGCACGTCGTCGGATCTCGCCGCTCGCAGGATGGTCACAACCCGCCAGCCAACCGGTACCGAAGGCGTCTGTCCATCGCATTAGCCGGTACCGCGCGACGGCGTCCGACCTCAGCGGTCGGGTTCGGTGAGGTAGCGGCGGAGCAGGAGCTTGAGTTCCGCCAGCAGCCCCGGATCGCCGTGCGGATCGTGCCGGAACGCCTCGTTCAGCAGCGTGGAGGTCACCGTGACGGCGACGCCCGTACGCAGCCGCATCGCCGGCCCGTCGGGCAGCGAGTACCGCGCCACCAGTACCGGGAACAGCAGGGACACGAG
Organism: Actinocatenispora sp.; assembly: GCA_049582705.1. Classification (GTDB taxonomy): domain Bacteria; phylum Actinomycetota; class Actinomycetes; order Mycobacteriales; family Micromonosporaceae; genus Actinocatenispora. The sequence continues at coordinate 1,495 of JBAUUM010000304.1, read as the reverse complement.
CTGCTCGTCGTTGTCGTCGGTGGTCTCGGCGGGGATGCGCAGGCCGGGCACGGCGCCGTACCAGAGCTGGTGGAAGCCGGGTTCCTGGCGCCAGAACTCGGCGTACGCCTCGACGATGCGGTCGATCAGGGCGGCCAGTTCCGCCGGCGGGTCGGCCAGCGACCGGGCGAGTACGCCCACCATCTCGTCCAGCCAGCGCACCGCGAGCGCGGTGACGATCGCGGACTTGTCGGTGAAGTAGCGGTACAGGGATCCGATGGCCACGCCGGAGCGCTCGGCGATCAACTTGGTGCCGATCTGCTCGTACGGCAGCTCCGCCAGCAGCTGCGCGGTGGTGGTCAGGATCCGGTCGCGCTTGGCGCGGCTGCGCTCCTGGCGCGGCGCGGGCTGGCCGGCGGTTGACACGGTACGCAAACCTGAACCAGACTCCGGTTCATGTTGACTGCCCATGGGTCCAGGCTACGGCCCTTCCCGCTGCTGTGGGCCGCCAGCACGGTGTCCGCCCTGGGCGACGGTGTGCGCTGGATCGCGCTGCCGCTGCTGGCCGCCAGCGCGTCCGGCGACCCCCGCACCATCTCCCTGGTCACCGTCGCCGAGCAGCTGCCCTGGCTGCTCTTCGCCCTGGTGGCCGGCGCGCTCGCGGACCGGTTCGACCGCCGTCGGACGCTGTGGGCCGTCGACGCCGTCCGGGCCGTCCTGATGACCGGATTCGCGGTACTGGTCGCGACCGGCACCGCGCCCCTGCCGGTCGTGCTGGCCGTCGCGTTCGCGCTCAGCGCCGCGGGCACCCTGCACGACAGCGCGGCCGGGGCGTACGTGCCCGCCCTGGTGGAGCCGGCGCGGCGGTCCGCCGCCAACAGCCGCATGCAGGCCGGCGTACTGGTCGCGGACACACTGGTCGGTTCGCCGTTGGGCGCCACGCTGTTCGCGGTCGCCGCGGCGCTGCCGTTCGGACTGGACGCCGTCAGCTTCGTGGTCGCCGCCGCGCTGGTCTGGCTGATCCCCGCGCGGGCCGCGCCGGTACCGACCGCCGTGAGCCTGGTCGGGTCGGTGCCCGCCGGACCGGTCGCGACCACCCGGACACCCGCCGGGCCGCTTCCCGTTGCCCCGGTGCCCGTCCGGGCCCCCGACGCGTCGCCCGTCCCGGGCCCGGGTGGCGGCGCGGGTCCGGTTGGTGTACCCGCCGTCTCCGGCGCAGCGGGCGACCCGGTGCGAGGCCCTACGCCGCAACGGCCGGGAACTCTGCGAGCGGACGTGCTGGAGGGGGTCCGGTTCCTGCTCGGCCATCGGCTGCTGCGCAGGCTGTGCTGGCTGGGCGCGACGGTGAACCTGACGACCACCGCCGCGGTGGCCATCCTCGTCCTGTACGCGACCCGCGTACTGCACCTCGACAAGCTCGGGTACGGCCTGCTGGTGGCCTCGTTCGCGGTCGGTGGTGTCGGCGGTGCGCTCGTCGTGGGTCGACTCGCCCGGGCGGTCGGCGAGCGCGTCACCC
>JBAUUM010000303.1:0-2078 GCA_049582705.1 Actinocatenispora sp. | reverse complement strand
GCCAGCCGGGTGCGCTGCCGGTGCCGGACGGCCGCCCGTACGCCGGCCACGCCGGGCACGGGCAGGGTCTCCAGGGCGCCGGACCGGAAGTCGTCGAAGGCGGAGCGCAGGTCGTGCTCGTCGGTGTCACAGTCACGGTCGGGCATCGCGCACCTCCTCCCCAGCGGGCTGTCGATCGGTCAACTGTTGGGCCAGGGCACCGCGTGCCCGATGCAGCCAGGACTTCACGGTCCCCTCCGCCACCTTCTCCCGCCGCGCGATCTCCGCGATGCTCTGGTCGGCGAGATAGTGCAACACGACGGCCCGGCGTTGTCGCTCGGGGAGGGTGGCAAGAGCCGCCGTCAGCGCCACGTGGTCCGGGCTCGGACCGGCGATGTGCTCCTCACGCTGACGCCGGGCGAACCGCATCGCGGTGCGCATCCGTCGCCACCGGCTGGTGGCCAGGTTCCACGCGACCCGCCGTACCCAGGCGACCGGGTCGTCGTAGCCGGAGAGTTTGTCCCAGCGCGGGTACGCGCGGCAGAAGGCCTCCTGCACGACGTCCTGGGCGTCCAGCAGGTTGCCGAAGTACGCGTAGATCTGGACCGTGATCGCGCGCACGTTGTCCGCATAGAAATCGTCGAAGGCCAGTGGTGCGCTCGACGCGGTCCCCGTGCTGCTCACCAGCCTAAGCCTAGGGGTCACCGACAACAGACTCGAAGGCGAGGTCGGTGTCGGATACCCGACGTACTGGGGCGGTGCGGTCATCGAAGCTCCACGGGTGACGGCTCGGCTGCGCACTACACGTCGGTTGGCGCTGGCCGGTTGCAGTCCTTGACCTGGAGTGTGCTCCAGGTGTCATGCTGATGAGTCGTGGACACGTATTACACGCCCGGGCAGGTCGCCGAACGGTTCGAGCTGAGTCACGACACGCTCCGCTACTACGAGCGGATCGGGGTGCTCAGCCCGGTGGAACGCGCCAGCACCGGGCACCGCCGCTACCGGGCCGGCGACGTCGAACTGCTGGACCTGGTCCGGTGCCTGCGCGACACGGGGATGCCGATCGAGCGGATGCGCCGGTTCGCCGACCTGGTCCGCGGCGGCGAGGCCACCATCCCGGAGCGCATCGAGCTGCTGAGCGACCACGACTCGCAGCTCGCCGAGCGCATCGCCGTGCTGCGCGAACGGCAGCAGCGCATCCAGGGCAAGATCAACTACTACCGCTCGGTACTCGGCCCGGACGACGACTGACCCGGCACCCCGGGCGTCGCGGAGGGCCGGTCAGCTGGCTCGGCGGCCCCGCACGTCGAGATGGTCCAGCAGGTGCTGGGTCGCGTCCGCGACGCTGTCGACGGCCTCGTTGAAGGCCTCCAGGTTGTGCGCCGCGGGCGCCCGGAACCCGCTGATCTTCCGCACGTACTGCAGGGCGGCCGCGCGTACGTCCTCGGCCGTCACGCCCTCGGTGTAGGGCTCGCGAAGAGTCTTGATGCTCCGACACATGCCCCGAAGACTACGCGCCGGGCCGCCCGCCGAACCGGCCACGCGGTCCTGCTTCGCCGCCGCGACCAGGCCATCCGTTACGGACGTTTAGCGAGGTCGGTCCGGGGAACGGCGGAGATGGCGGTGGTCGGCGGGACCGGGCGGCCGATGACCGGCCCCTGGCACACGCCCGCGGGAGCGGCCATGATCGAGGAGCGACGGATCCCTGCGCCGGACGGCGCCGGGACGCGGCCGGTACGCGATGTCGGGCTGGCGTACGCCCGGCGCCGCTGGCGACGTGCGCTGCGGCACCTGCACGACGCGCTGGGGCGCGACACCGGCGTCGCGGAGCTGCAGGCGCGGTTCGTGGCCGAACACGCCGGCCGGGCCGCCTACGCCGAGGCGATGACGCGCTCGGGCCTCCCGGTACCGGCCTACCTGGCCCGGGACGCGAGGATCGCGCCGCGCTGGCGCATCTCCGTGCGTCGGCACCGCGCCCGCCTCTGAGCCGCGCCGGTCGTCCGTGCCGTTGCGGCGCGGGCGTCGCGGCGAGGGCACGGCTTCCACCGAGTCGACGCCGTCCGGCCGACGGCTCAGGGGGTCGGCGGCAGCGCCAGGTC
>JBAUUM010000302.1:0-8363 GCA_049582705.1 Actinocatenispora sp. | reverse complement strand
GTTGGACGGCGGGACGGCGGGACGGCGCGGAGCGGCGAAGGCGGGCGGGACGACCGGTCGGTGCGCGGCGCCGTGCGGGCGTAGGCGGGCGGGACGACCAGTCGGTGCGCGGCGTCCTGCGGGCGGGGGCGACGCGGCTACCGGGTGGCCAGCAGGAACCGGCCCAGCGCCGGCAGGCTGCCGTCGTCGATGCGGCGCTGTTCCACGGCCCGGACGGTGCGGGCAACGGGCCGGGCCGCGGCGGTGTCGCCGAGACGCTGCGCGACAATCCGCCACAGGCCGGGCGTCTCGGACTCCCGCACGGTGAGTCCGTGGCCGGTCAGTACCGTCGCGATCTCGCCGCCGGGGTGCAGCGGCTTGACCGACGGATCCTCGTCGTCGTCCGCCGGTCGGAAACCCTGCTGCCAGCGCTGCCAGGGATCGGCGGCCGGGTCGTCGGACCCGCCGTGCTGGGCCGCGGCGGCACCGTGGCCGGCATGCTCGTGGCCGGCATGCTCGTGGCCGGCGCTCTCGCGGCGGACATCGTCGGCGGGCCGGGTCAGCCCCGCCGCGTCCAGTACCGAGATGGTGTCGAAGACGAACGCGGCCGCGGCGGGATCGGCGCGTTCCCAGGCGAACTCCTCCAGGATGAGCCGGCCGGTGGGCCGCAGCAGCGCCAGCGCGTGACTGACCGCGGCGTCCAGGTTCTCGATGTGGTGCAGGGAGCGGGTGAACAGGATGGCGTCGTACCCGTCCGGAGTGCGGTGCTCCAGCAGGCCCTCGACGAGTACGGAGACGCCCCGCCGTTGCGCCACGGCGGCCGCCTCGGCGTTGGGTTCCAGGCCCGTGACCTGGTAACCGGCGGCGACCAGCGCTGCGGCCAGCGCTCCCCGCCCGCAGCCGACCTCGCAGATGGTGCCGGGCGCCGGCGGCAGGACGTCGTCGAGCAGCCGCATCGAGTCCGGTACCGCGAGGTCGCTCAGGTCCGGGGCGGTGGCGGCATGCGCCTCGTGCAGCGAGTCAGTCATACCGCGCATTCTCCGGTAACTGCTGGTCGCCGGCTCCGGTGTCCCGGTGTAGGGCAGGCAGAACGTACGGCGACAACCTTGACAGCCAGCACGCGCTGCGCAATTGTGCTCAATCAAGCGCCAAAGCGGCCAGCTTTGGTCAGATCGCGTGGCAAGGAGTCTCCATGCGTTCCCTCACCTACCCCACGGCGAGACGGCTGGCTGCCGTTGTCGCCGCGATCCTCGTCGCGGCGGTCGGCAGCATCGCCGGTGGCGCCGCGGCCGACCAGCCGGCCGACGCCTCCCCCGCCCGGGCCGTCGCACCGCACGCCACCAACGGCGACAACCTCGCGCTCACCCCGCCGATGGGCTTCAACGACTGGGCCGGCTTCGAGTGCAACCAGGACATGAACGAACAGCTGTTCGTCGACACCGCCGACGAGATCGTCGCGCACGGGCTCGACAAGCTGGGCTACACGTACGTCAACATCGACGACTGCTGGATGCTGCAGGACCGGGACGCGCAGGGCAACCTGCAGGTCGACACCGAACGCTTCCCACACGGCATGAAGTGGCTCGGCGACTACATCCACGCCAAGGGCCTCAAGTTCGGCATCTACGAGGACGCCGGCTACAAGACCTGCCAGGGCGCGGCCGGCAGCTACGGCCACTTCCAGGCCGACGCCGACCAGTACGCCTCCTGGGGCGTGGACTACCTGAAGCTCGACTACTGCTACCAGCCGACCGACCAGTACCCGGACAAGACCGACTCGCAGGTCGCGCACATCGTCTACCACCAGGCGAGCGAGGCGCTGAAGAACACGGGCCGCGACATCGTCTTCTCGGAGTCCGCGCCGGCGTACGTGTGCTGCTCCGGCCCCGACTTCACCGACGAGCTGACCTGGCTTGCCGACGAGGGTCAGCTGTGGCGCTACGGCTCCGACATCTCCGACAACTGGGATTCGGTACTGCGCAACTACACCGAGGGCAACACCCCCGGCCTGCCCGCCTACGGTGGCCCCGACCACTGGAACGACGCCGACATGCTGGAGGTCGGCAACGGCGGCATGACCACGGCCGAGTACCAGGCGCAGATGTCGGTCTGGTCCGTGATGGCCTCGCCGCTGCTGTTCTCCACCGCGCTCAAGGGCGCCTCCGCCGACACCCTGCGGATCCTGTCCAACCGCGACGTCGTCGCCGTCGACCAGGACCGCGCCGGGGTGCAGGGCACCATCGTCAAATCCGACGGCGACGTGGACGTACTGTCCCGCCCGCTGGCCAACGGTGACCACGCCGTCGTGCTGTTCAACAAGGGCGACACCACCGCCACCGCGTCGGTGACCGCGCGGCAGGCCGGCCTCGGGCCGGGAGCCCGGAGCTACCGGCTCAAGGACCTGTGGACCGGTCAGGTCACCGAGACCACCGGCACGATCGCCGCCTCGGTGCCCGGCCACTCGGCGACGCTGTACCGGGTGCACCCCGGCGGCGAACACGGGGCGGCACCGTCCACAGTGGTGGACGTGTCGAACGGGCCGTTCTCGGCCGACACCAGCACGCCGACCACGGTGCGCCTCACCAACAACGGCTCCCAGGCCGTGACGCACCCCCGGCTGACGCTGCGGGTACCGGACGGCTGGACCGCCACACCCACTCGACACACCGGCGGCCCGGTCCTGCGGCCCGGTCACTCCGCGACGGCGACCTGGAACGTCACCCCGGACACCCCGCCGCCGGGCGCGACCCTGCACCTGACGGCGACCGGCACGTACCGCTGGCACGGCGAGCGGCTGCACGCCGAGGGCGCCGAGGACTACGTGTCCACCACGCCGTACCCGGACCTCCAGGCCGCCGCCGACAACGTCGGGATCACCGACGAGTCCGACACCGCCCCGGGTAACTTCGACGGTGACGGTGACAGCTACTCCGCGCAGGGTCTCGCGGCGGCCGGGCTGACCCCGGGCGCCACCGTCACCCACGACGGGATCACCTTCAGCTGGCCGGACTCCGCCGCCGGTACGCCCGACAACGTGGCCGGCGGTGAACGGACCATCGCCGTGTCCGGCGGTGGCACGCTCGGCTTCCTCGGTGCCGAGGCCGGCTTCGACACCGGCTCGGTACTGGTCACCTACACCGACGGGACGACCCAGGAGGCCGACCTCGCGTTCCCGAACTGGTGCTGCACCGACATCAGCGGGTACGACGTGATCGCCTCGGTGGACCACCGCAACACGCCGTCCGGGCCGGCCAACTTCGGCACCCAGTACCGGATCTTCTATGCCGGTGTCGCGCTGGAACCGGGCAAGACCGTGGCCACCGTCCGGCTGCCGAAGCAGGGCACGATCCACGTCTTCGCGATGGCCGCGGGCTGATCCGACCGACCCCGCCCCGTTCTGTGCAGCGACACACCGAACCAATCGGCATGTCGCTGCACAGAACAACAAGCCCACCCCAACTGTGCAGCGACACACCGAGCCGATCGGCATGTCGCTGCACAGAACGTCGGGACCGTGGTCCCGGGTACGGCGTGACCGGGGTCAGGTCTCGTCGGCGAAGCGGCGAGGGTCGCCGGCACCGAGGTCGGTGACGCCCAGGGTGTACAGGGCGCCGACCGCGAGGGTACGGCGGTGCGCCGAGAAGTTGAGCACGTGCGCGATCATCCCGCCGTAGCTGAAGGTCTCCGGTGGTTCGCAGCTGGTGTCGATGAACGTCACGTTCTCCTCCCCGCGGTCCCGGATGCCCGCGGTGAGACTCAGGAACTCGGGGCCGGCCACCGCGTACCGGCGGCGCAGCGCCGGCACGGTGCGTTCCTCGTCGCCGAGTTCGGAGCCGAGCGGGTCGCCGCCCGGCACCCGCCGGCCCTCGACGACCGCGGTCCACCGCTCCTTGGTGGACACCAGCCGGTCGAGCAGGAGCCGCAGGGTCATGTCGTCGTCGACGGACTCCACGTTGAGCGTGATCGGCCGGTCGAGCTGCTCGTCGGTGAGTGTGGCGGCACGGTCGAGGAGCTCGCCGACCAGCCAGTGGTCGTGTTCCAGCAGGGTCGTGGTGACGTCCATGGGTGCCCTCCGGGCGTCGGCCGGCAGCCGGAGGCCGCCGGGTGGGTGGAAGTGGATGCCGTTCGGCGCGGCCAACGCGGTCCGCGCGGCACGGTCGGCACGCAGCGCCGACGGTGCCCGGCCGTACGCCCGGCCGAACGCCCGCGTGAAGCCCTCCAGCGACGAGTAACCGGCGAGGAAGGCGATCGAGGTCACCGGTTCCGTGGTGACCCGCAGCTGGTACGCGGCCCGTTCCAGCAGCAGTCGGCGGCGGAACGCGCCGGGCGGCTCGCCCAGCGCGGCGGTGACCAGACGGTCGAAGTGGTAACGGGAGAGGTACGCACGACGGGCCAGGTCGGCGCCGCGGACCGGCACGGCGTCCGGTTCGCTGACGCTGGCCACGACCAGGTCGAGGATCTCCCGGAGTCGATCACGTTCGGTGGCCGTCATGCCCCCATCATCGGCCGACCGGGACCCGTCCGCCTGACCGTTGTTGCGCTTCTGTCCCCGCCCGGTGCGGGTACGTTCGGGAGTATGCGGATCTCTGTGGCGGCCGACTCCACCGAGGGGGTCGCCGCCGTGCTCATCGACGAGTTGGGGCGGCGGGGGCACGAGGTGCTGGTGCACGGGGCGCTGGCCGCCGGTGACCGGGCCGACTGGGCCTGGTGCGCCGAGGCGGCGGCCCGGGACGTCGCGGCCGGGCGGGCCGACCAGGCGGTGGTGTGCTGCTGGACCGGCACCGGGGTGAGCATCGCGGCGAACAAGGTGCCGGGGGCGCGGGCGGCCCTCTGCTCCGACGCGTACTCGGCGGACGGCGCCCGGCGCTGGAACGACGCCAACGTGCTCGCGCTCAGCCTGCGTGCCGTGTCCGAACCGCTGCTCGGCGAGATCCTCGACGCCTGGTTCGCCGGGGTGGCGAGCACCGAGGAGTCCGACCGCGGCAACGTCGCCCATACCGCGGAAATCGCCGGTCCCTGACGCTGCCGGACGGCAGGGTGAGGTCATGGCATACCGGGTGATCGACGCCGACCCCGATCCGGACGAGGTCCGGAGCATGACGTTCGTGCCGTTCCTGCCGGATGGTTCCTGTGCGGTGGTCCGCGCCCGGACCGGGATCCGGCTGCCGTCGGGCGAGGTGCGTACCGGCGAGCACTTCCTGCTCGACACGAGCGTGCGGATCCCGCTGGACCAGGCCGGGTACCGGATGCGGCGGGTGCATCCGGTGGCCCGGGACGGCGGGCACCTGTTCGTGTGGCTGGACGGCGACCGGTTCCCGGGCCGGCGGCCGTACGGGCGGGTGGCGCTGGTCGCCGGGGAGCCGGAGGTGCTGGCCGACCGGCTCGCCGAGAGCGGGCGACGGGTCGAGGCGCGCGCGGTGCGCGACGCGGTGGTCTCGTTCTCCGGTAGGTGCACGGACGACTGGTTCGCCGACAGCGTCCGGCTGCTGGAGCCCGGGTACCTGCGGGCGACCACGCCGGAGGGTGGTTCCGGCTTCGCGGGTTCGGCCCGGCGATGGCGGGCCCGGCGGGAGAACGTACTGGCCGGGGTGACCGGTCCGGGCAGCTTCCTGGACCTGGGCTGCGCGAACGGGCTGCTGATGGAGTCGGTACACGCCTGGGCGGCGGAGCGGGGCGTGGCCCTGGAACCGTACGGGGTGGACCTCGCGCCGGGGCTGGTAGCGCTGGCCCGGCGCCGGCTGCCGCACTGGTCGGACCGGATCGAGTTGGGCAACGCGGTGTCCTGGCGGCCGGTCGACGGGCGTCGGTTCCGGTACGTGCACCTGTTGCTGGATCTGGTTCCCGACGAGTTGCGTGGGGCGCTGGTGCGGCACGCGTCGACGCTGCTGGAGCCGGGCGGGCGGCTGCTGGTCAGCCACTACCTGAACGAGGGCAGTTCCGACGAGCCGGTGGTCCGGAAGCTGGCCGAGCTCGGGGTGCGGTCGGAGGGGGTGGACCCGGACGGTCAGACGGCGTGGCTGGACGCGCGGGCGGCCAGCCGCGCGACGACTTCTGTCGAGAATGTCAAAAGTTATTGACCTGAACGCGGAAGGTCTCCTAGCGTGGTTCTGCGAAGGCGTGCCGTCCCTGAGCAAACGGAGCCCCCATGACACCTCTCGGCGTCCAGTTGTATTCCGTGCGCGACCAGCTGACGCAGGACCGGAGCGGCACACTGCGCCGCATCGCCGAACTCGGCTACGACGCGGTCGAACCGTACGACCCGCTCAACGACCCCGCCGGGTTCCGAGCGCTCGTCGACGAGTACGGGCTGAGCGTGTGCAGCACGCACGCCGGCGTACTCGGCGACGCCCGCGGCGAGATTCTCGACGCGGCGGGCGTCATCGGCGTCGACACCGTGATCGTGCCCGCGGTCCCCGCGGAGGAGTTCGCCGACCGGGACGGGCTGGAACGTACCGCCGGCCGACTCAACGAGGCGGCCGCCGAGGCCGCCGGGCGTGGCATCCGGATCGGCTACCACAACCACTACTGGGAGTTCGACCAGCACGTCGACGGCAGGCCGTCCCTGGAGGTCCTGGCCGACCTGCTGAACCCCGAGGTCATCCTGGAGATCGACGTGTACTGGGCCGCCGTCGGCGGCGCCGACCAGGGCGCCGGGGTGCCCGACCTGCTGCGCCGGCTCGGCGGACGGGTGCGGTACCTGCACGTCAAGGACGGCCCCGCCACCCGCAAGGACCCGATGACCGCCGTCGGCTCCGGGGTACTGCCGATCCCCGACATCCTGGCCGCCGCGCCGGACGCCTGGCGGGTGGTGGAACTCGACGAGTGCGCCACCGACATGTTCGACGCGCTCGCCGACAGCCGCAGCTACCTGACCGGGCTGGCGTCATGACCGGCGGTACGACCGACGGTGCGCCCACCGGCAGCGGACCCGTCGGCGTCGGCATCGTCGGCTGCGGCACCATCAGCGCCGAGTACCTGCGCAACCTCACCGCGTTCCCCGACCTGCGGGTGGTGGCCTGCGGCGACCTGGACACCGCGCGGGCGCGGGAGACCGCGGAACGTCACCAGATCCCGGCCAGCGGCGACGCCGCCGCCGTGATCAACCATCCGGACGTGGAACTGGTCGTCAACCTCACCATCCCCGCCGCGCACGCCGAGGTCGCCGGGGCCGCGGTGGCCGCCGGCCGGCACATCTACTCCGAGAAGCCGCTGGCCCTGGACCGCAAGGCGGGCACCGGCCTGCTCGCCGACGCGGGCGCGGCGGGACTGCGGGTGGGCAACGCGCCGGACACCTTCCTCGGCGCCGGGCTGCAGACCGCGTACCGGATGATCGCCGACGGTGCGATCGGCGTACCGCTGACCGCGCTGACCCTGATGCAGGGTCCGGGCCCGGAGTCGTGGCACCCCAGTCCCGAGTTCCTGTTCCAGGTCGGCGGCGGGCCGCTGTTCGACATCGGGCCGTACTACCTGACCGCGCTCGTGGGCGCGTTCGGGCCGGCCCGGCAGGTCGCCGCGGTCGGTCGGCAGTCCCGGACGAGTCGTACCGTCGGTTCCGGCCCCAAGGCCGGCACCAGCTTCGATGTCGAGGTACCGACGCACGTCGCCACGCTGCTCGACTTCACCGGCGGGCAGGCCGCGACCATGGTGCTCAGCTTCGACTCGCCGCTGTCCCGGCACGGTTTCGTGGAGATCACCGGGACCGAGGCGACCATGTCCCTGCCGGACCCGAACACGTTCGGCGGCGAGATCCGGCTGCGGCGCGACGGCGACAGCGACTGGACCTCGGTACCGGCCAGCGGTCCGGACGCCAGCCGGGGCCTCGGGGTACTGGAGATGGCGCGCGCGCTGCGCGCCGGCCGGCCGCACCGGGCGACCGGCGAGCTGGCCATGCACGTCCTGGACCTGATGGTGTCGATCGCGGACTCCGCAGACACCGCGGAGTTCGTCCCCACCGTCACGACCTGCGCGACGCCGGACCCGCTGCCCGCCGACTGGGACCCGTACCAGCGCACTCTGTAGAGGTCGCCACGCCGGCTCCGTTCGCCCCAACGCGGTGATGTGCGCGCCGACCCAGTCCTCGTGCCGGTGTGCGGTCCGGCTCGCCGGGCGTGACCGACTCCCCGGAGTGACAAAGCGGGCAAATACCCACTTCAACGTGCCGCAGATAGGCATTTTCCCGTTTTCTACGATTCGTCGAATCGTACATAACGTAGAGAACGGGAAAATGCCCGCGCAGGAGGATGGGCTGGCGTGACGGTCAGTCGGGGGTGAGGTCCCGGTCGAGGCGGTACGACATACGTTCCAGGGCCTGCTCCGCCCGGTGCCGCACCTCGCGGTCCTCGTCGCCGGCGGCGGCATCGGTGAGCGCGTCGGCGTGCTCGACC
>JBAUUM010000301.1:0-4472 GCA_049582705.1 Actinocatenispora sp. | reverse complement strand
CCGATCGAGTACACGGAGAACGGGCTGCGCCGGGAGATGGGCCTGCCGGACCGTTCGAAGTACGGGCAGTGATGGCGCCCGTCCCGCGACGGGCCGTGGTCCCGGTGCCGCGACGGACCGGGGTCCGGGTGCCGCGACGGACGGCGGTCCGGGTGCCGCGACGGGCGGTGGTCCGGGTGCCGGGACGGGCGGCGGTCCTGGTCGTCGCGGTGCTCGTCGCCGCGCTCGGGCTGGCCGCGTGCTCGGGTGGCCCCGGTCCGGCGGGCCCACCGGGGGCGACGACGAACCCGGATCCGCACGCCGCGCTGACCGGCAGCGTCCGGCACGACGCGGACGCGCTGCGGATCCACTACCGGCTGCGGAACACCGGCGCGGTACCGATCGTGGTGTACGACGGCGTGCCCGGCACCGACTCCGCGAGCGCGCCGCGCACCGACCCGGACGCGGTGTACGTGACTCAACGCGACGCGCACACCGTCGAGGTCGCCAAGCGCACGTTCGACGTACCGGACGGGGTGCATCCCGACGCCCGCCTCCTGATCCGCGGCACCGTCCTGGCCCCCGGCCGCTCGCTCGCCGAGGACGTGACCGTGCCGCTGCCGCTGCGGGCACGCCGGCCGTACCAGGAGGCCATGGCCACCCCGCCGACGCTGCCGGTCCGGGTCGACCGGGTCGTCTTCTGCGTCGGCGTCGCCCGGCAGGACGCCTTTCCGCAGCGGCTGCGCAGCGGCGTCCCCGAGCCGTCCACCAGCGAATCGCCGTCGGTCGACGCGTCGCCGTCCACCGGTGGCTCGGCCCCGGTCGGCACGTCGCCGTCCATCGCCGGCTCGCCCACGGTGGGCGCCCAGCCGGCGTTCCCGCAGCCCAGCCCGCAGCATCTGCGCTGCACACGACCCTTCCGGTACTGACCGGTCGGCGAGGCCGGTGCGTGGGTGCCGGCCGGCCTGGCCTACAAATGACCGGTGGCGACCTCCCCCGAGCACAGCGGCTCTCCCTCCCCAGAGCACGGTGGTGGGCCGGCGACCGGCTGGCTGCTGGGGCGTGACTTCCGGCTGATGCTGCTGGCGACCTTCGGCGCGTTCGCGAACTATGCGGTACTGCTGCCGATCGTCCCGGCGTGGGCGGCGCACGGCGGCGCCGGGCCGACCGGCGCGGGCGCCACGAACGGCGTGTTCATGCTCTGCACGGTGCTCACCCAGTTGCTGGTGCCGGCGCTGGCGACCCGGATCGGGTACCGGGCCACGCTCGCGCTCGGCACCGCCACCATGGGCCTGCCCACGTTCGCGTACGCGATGACCGACGCGCTGCCGACGCTGGTCGGTGTCTCGGCGCTGCGCGGGCTCGGCTTCGGGCTGCTCACCGTGTCCGGCAGCGCGCTGATCGCCGAGCTGGCGCCGGCACGGCAGCGGGGCCGGGCCGCCGGGCTGTACGGGCTGGCCGGCGGGCTGCCCAACGTCCTCCTGCTGCCGACCGGCATCGTCGCGGCGACCCATTGGAGCTACCCGGGGGTGTTCCTGCTGTCGGCGGCGTTGCCGGTGCTGTCGCTGGCCGCGATCGCCGCCATGCGCCGGACCTCGGGCGCGCCGGACCGTACGCCCGTGGGTCGGCCCCCGTTCGCCGCGTTCGCCACGCCGTGGACGGTGATGTTCGCGGTGGCGGTGGCCTCGTCGGGCATCACGACCTTCGTACCGCTGGCCGTACCGGCGGCGTCGGCGGTGGCGTTGGCCGGCTTCGGTGTGGCGAACATGGCGGGCCGCTGGCTGGCCGGGGTCGCCACCGACCGTGGCCTCGGGCGGCTGGTGCCGGTACCCGCGACGCTGATGGTCGCCGCCGGTCTGGGCGTACTCGCGGTCGCGGCGTCCCGCGGCAACCCGGCGGTACTGGCGGCCGTCGCCGGCCTGGTGTTCGGGCTCGGCTTCGGCATGGCGCAGAACCAGACGCTGGTGGCGCTGTTCGATCGCGCCGGCACCGGCCGGCACGGCGTGGCGAGCGCCGCCTGGAACATCGCCTACGACGCCGGTACGGGAATCGGCGCGATCGGCCTGGGTGCGCTGGCGGGCCAGGCCGGCTACCCGTGGGCGTTCGTGACGGTGGCCGTCCTGGTCGCCGGCTGCCTGCCGGTGGCATGGCGTACCGGTCGATCATCCTGGCGTACAGCAACCGATTAGTGACTTTTAGTGGTCGCGGACGTCACGCCGCCAACTGGTCGTCCGACACCGGTGAGGTTTCCGGCCTGTCTGGGTATCAGCAGGTCGCGGTGTGCCTTCTCGACTGGCCGGGCCGCCGCACCCTGTGGACAATGTGGCCACTCCATCCCCGATTGAAGGGACTGAACGATGGACGGCTCAGGATCGGCTGGTAGAGCCGAGCCGGAAGGGACAACAGGACCCTCAGCCAGATCATCAGACGGGAGCGGCTACACCGCCCCCCTGCCGACCAGACACCTACCCCCCGTGGAGATCCGCCCGCTGCCCGCCGCCCCCAAGCAGACCTGGCGGATCATCGGCCCGGGACTGGTCGGCGCCGGCATCGGACTCGCCTCCGGAGAGTTCATCCTCTGGCCGTACATCGCCTCGCAGATCGGCCTCGGCCTGCTGTGGGCCGCGGTGGTCGGCGTGATGACCCAGTGGTTCCTCAACATGGAGATCGAGCGGTACACGCTCGCCACCGGGGAGACCGCGCTGACCGGCTTCAGCAGGTTCTGGCGGCACTGGGGCCTGGTCTTCGCGCTCATGACGTACTTCGCGAACCTGTGGCCGGGATGGGCCTCCAGTTCGGCCACCATGCTGACGTTCCTCTTCGGTGGCGGCAGCGTCACCTGGATCACGATCGGCATCCTGCTGCTCATCGGCATCGGGCTGACGCTCGCACCGGTGGTGTACACGCTGGTCGAACGGGTCATCTTCCTGAAGCTCGCCGCGATCCTGACGCTGGTCGTGGTCGGGATCCTGTTCGCCATCACGGCGAAGGCCTGGGGCCACCTGCCGCAGGGCGTCACGCACTTCGGTCAGGTTCCGAGCTCGCTCGGCTTCTCACTGGTACTCGGCGCGCTCGCGTTCGCCGGTGCCGGTGGTGGACAGAACCTGGTGCAGAGCAACTGGATCCGGGACAAGGGCTTCGGCATGGGCAAGTACATCCCGCGCCTGGTGAGCCCGGTGACCGGGGAGGAGGAGGCCGTCCCCTCCACCGGCTACGCGTTCGAACCGACCGCGGAGAACATGAGCCGTTGGAAGCGCTGGTGGAAGTTCGCCAACCTGGAACAGCTGCTGTCGTTCCCGCTGGTCACGGTCGTGACGATCGTGTTCATGTCCATGCTGGCGTACTCGACCGTCTTCGGCCGCAAGGGCCTGGAGAACAGCATCGACTTCCTCGGCGTCGAGGCCGACAAGCTCGACTCCGCCGTCGGTGGCTGGTTCGGTGCCCTGTTCCTGGTGATCGGCGCGTTCTCCCTGTTCGCCGCAGCGATCGGGATCGTCGACTACACCAGCCGCATGGCCGCCGACGTGCTCAAGACGTCGTACCTGCGCAAGGCGAAGATCACCGAGAACAAGCTCTACTTCTACCTGGTGTGGGGCCTGGTCGCGATCGGGATCGTCGTCATGGCGGCCGGGTTCGCCCAGCCGCTGGTCCTGCTCGTGATCTCCGCGTGCGTGGGCGGGTTCATGATGTTCATCTACTCGATCCTGCTGCTGGTACTGAACCGCCGTGCGCTGCCCGGTCCGCTGAAGATCCGGTCGTACCGGATCGTGGCGCTGATCTGGTCCGTGCTGCTGTTCGGTGTCCTGTCCGTACTCACCATCATCGAGCAGGGCAAGGAACTGTTCGGCTGAGTCCCCGGGCCTTCCCTTCTGTGCAGCGACTCGCCGTGTCAATCGGCGGGTCGCTGCACAGTTCGGCGTAGCCCCCCGTTCTGTGCAGCGACTCGCCGTGTCAATCGGCGGGTCGCTGCACAGTTGACGGGCACCGGCCGCGCATCGGCGCCACCCGCGGCACCCTCGGCACCCCCGCCACCCGCGCCGGCCGGGCTCCCGGTCCTCGTCACGGTCACGGTCACGGTCGCCGGGCCACGGCCGGGCACGGGACTCAGCTCATCGCGGCAGCCCGGAAGGCTGTACCCGGCCGCGGATGGTGAACGCGGCGGCCACCAGCCAGGCGGGCAGCAGCACCATCGGGACCACCAGCAGACCGGCCAACAGGACGACGGCCGCGACGAAGCCGAACACGGCGAGTAGGGTACCGATCCGGCCGGCCCGCCACGCCGCGAACGCGGTGCCGAACACCGCGAGCGCCGCCGCCACCATGCCCGGCACGGTGAGCAGGACCAGCCCGAACCTCGGCAGTACCTCGTCCGCACCGCCCGGTGCGCCGCCCAGGATCCGTACGGTGGCCGGCTCGACGAGCGCGGCGGCGGCCACCCCGACGATGCCGGCGCAGATGCTGGCGGCGGCGCGGGCCACCGCGCCGTAGTCGCC
>JBAUUM010000300.1:0-4526 GCA_049582705.1 Actinocatenispora sp. | reverse complement strand
GCCACACCCCCCGCGGGCGTGGCCGCCCTGCTCGACTGGGTCGCGGCCGAGGCGGCCTGGCTCGACGGCCAGCCCGAGACCGTCACCACGACCGGCCCACCGGCCGCCACCCCACCCCTGCTGCACGGGCTGACCCAGATCACCCGCCGCTGGGCCGACCACGACCGGGCACCCGAACACGACGGCGCCGAACCGTCCCTCGACGGGCACGTCCCACCACCCGTACGCGCCACCCTCCAGGCGTGGCACGCCGTACACGCCGACCCCGACCGCGTCGCCGACTTCGACCCGGCCGCCGTGGCCTGGCACGACGTGTCCCGCCGCGAGGAGGTGCGCTGCCTGCTCGCCCACGGCCTGTACGCCACCGACGCCAGCGACGCCGTCCCGCCGCTGCTGCGCGCCGAGGAACTCGCCGAACAGTCCGGCCTCGTCGTGCTGCTCGGCCGCACCCGCCGGGCACTGCGCCGGCACTCGGTACGCCGCGAGACCCGCGGCCCGCGCGCCGGCGCGGACCTCACCGACCGGGAACGCGACGTGCTGCGACTGGTCGCCCAGGGCGAACCCACCCGACGGATCTCCGGGCTGCTGGGCATCTCCCGGGAGACCGTCGAGACCCACATCCGGGCCGGGATGCGCAAGCTCGGCGCCCGCACCCGGACCGAGGCCGCCGGCCTGGCGCTGGAACTGCTGCGGTGAACCAGCACACCCGCGGAGCCGACGAACACCAGGTTCCCCGCTACCTGGTGGGCACCTCCGCGGACGCGACCGCCGTACTGCGCCGACTCGCCCGGTCCGGCTGGCGCACCCGGGAGGGTTTCGCCCTGCCCGACGCCAGCTGGGACGTGGTGGAGCAGCGGCTGGTGCTGTTCGGCCGGGTGCCCGACATGGACACCGCGGCGCTGGCCGTACTCGCCGCGGCGCGCGGCGCCGGCGTCGTCGTCATCGCCGACCGCGGCAACGACACGGGCCGGGCCGTGCTGGCCGACCTGTCCCGCATCGGCCCGGTCGTCTGCGATCCGAACGCCGCACCCGCCGAGGACACCGGCACCGCCGGCGGCGCCGACGATCTGCCCCTCAACGACGAGCAGCGCTGCCTGCTGGACCGGCTCGGCGCCGGGCAGACCATCGCCGCCGCGGCGGAGGCGGAGTTCCTGTCGCTGCGCACCGCCAACCGCCGCATCGCCGAGGCCCGTAAGGCGCTGGGGGTACGCACCACCCGCGAAGCGGTCCTGACCTATCTGCGCGCCACACGCGAGGAGTAGCTCCCGACGCGACCGCGCGGGAGAGCGCAGGATCACACCGCCGGCGTGTCGCGTCAGCCGCCCCGCGCCACCCCGTACTTTCGTTCCGTGACGCAATCGCAACGCTGCCGCTGGTGCGGGGGACAGCTACCCGGTGCCTCCCGACTCGGGCGTCCACGCCGCTACTGCGGGCAGGCCTGCCGCCAACGCGCGTACGAACACCGCCAGGTCGCGGACCGCGCCGGCCTCGACACCGACGCCATCGTCGTGAGCGCCCGCGAACTGCAGGACCTGCAGGACCGGCTCTTCCAACTGCGCTGCGCCGTCGAGGACGTACAGACCGCCGTGGCCGAGGACGCCTCCCGCGAGGAGCTGGTCAAGATGACCGACAACCTCACCGCCTGCGTCGGATCCCTCGACCGCATCTGGGTGGCGCCGCGGCCCGGGTGACACCGCTCGCCGCGGCCGGCGAGAATGGGCCCAGGCCACCACGGAGGAGGGCACCATGCCGGTCCTGGCCCGCTACGACGACATCGCCGACTGGTACGAGGAGGAGTTCCTCGGCCGGCAGCCCGGCACCGACGCGCTGGGCATCAACCGGGCGCTGCGTGAGCTGCTCGGCCCGGGTGAGGGCACCTGCCTGGAGGTCGGCTGCGGCACCGGCGTGCACGCCGCCACCGTACGGCAGCTGGGCTGGCACCCCGTCGGCGTCGACCTGTCGGCCGGCATGCTGCGCCACGCCCGTGGCCGACTGCCCACCGCCCGCGCCGACGCCACGCGGCTGCCGCTGCGTGACGGCTGCCTGTCCGCCGTCGTCTCGGTCATGGTCCACACCGACATGCCCGACTACCCCGTGGTGCTGCGCGAGATCAGCCGTGTCCTTCGCCCCGGCGGGACGCTCGTGCACATCGGCGTGCATCCCTGCTTCTGCGGCGGTTTCGCCGACCGCAGCGACACCTCCGCCGTGCTCATCCGCCCCGGCTACCTGGACAGCAACTGGACCACCGAGTCCTGGACCCGGGACGGCGTCCGCGACAAGGTCGGCGCCACCCACCGCCCGCTGCCCGACCTCCTGCAGTCCTTCCTCGACGCCGGCCTGACCCTGGAACGCTTCACCGAGGGCGGCACCCCCACCCCCGTGGTACTGGCCGTGCGGGCCCGCCGATAACCGTTGGCCGGCGCCCGCACCGGCCGGGCATCCTGCCGGTGTGCACGAATACGACACCGGGTCCGACGCCGCCCTGATCGATCAGGTCCGCCGCGAGTTCGGCATCGAACTCGCCGCGCTGTCGGCGGCGACCGGCGGCGCCGACACCGACGCGACGGTGTGGCGGGCCACCGACGTCCACGGCGTCTCGTACGCGCTGAAGCTCAGCCACGCCGGGATGACCGCGGGTCTGCCCGCCACCACCCACCTCGCGGGCCGCGGCATCCCCGGGGCGCCCAGCCCGCTGCCCACCCGCTCCGGGCGGTCGTGCGGCACGCACCGCGGCGCGCAGCTCGCGCTCACCCCGTGGATCGTCGGCGACCGCGGCATCGACCGACGCATGGAGCCGGATGACTGGCGCTGCTTCGGCACCGTCCTGGCCGGTGTCCACGCCGCCGACCCGCCCGAAGACCCCGCCGGGCTGCCCACCGAACGGTACGAACCGGCGTCGGTGCCCGAGGCCCGCGCCCTGGACCGGCGGATCCGAGCCACACCCGGCCCGGCCGGCGACGACATCATCCGGTCGGTGAGCGACCGGTGGCGGCGCGCCGCGCGCGACCTCGGCACCGTCACCGACCACGCGGAGTCCCTGGCCGAGGCGCTGCGCACCCGGCCGGGGCAGCACGTACTGACCCACGGCGACGCGCACACCGGCAACGTGCTGGTCGACGGTGACCGTCAGGTCTGGCTCGTCGACTGGGACGCCGCCACCCTCGCCCCCCGCGAACGTGACCTCATGTTCCTGATCGGTGGCGTGTTCGCCGACGCGCCCGTCACCGACGAGCAGCGGTCCTGGTTCTTCGACGGCTACGGGACCGTCACCCCCGACCCGACCCTGCTGGCCTACTACACGTGCGTGCGCGCGCTGGAGGACGTCACCGGCTGGGCCAGCACCGCCCTCGACCCGGACCGTGCGCACCAACGCCGCCGCGCGCACGCCATCTTCCTCGGGCTGTTCACCCGGTACGGCATCGTCGAACGCGCCCTCACCGCGGTACGCGGGCTGCCCGCCGGCTGAACCCGACCGCGGCGCCGGCGCCACCCAGGGGCCGGCGCGTCACTCCAGCGCGGCGGTGAGCGTGTGCCGGGCCGTGCGCGCCATCACCGGATTGGTGTCGACGTAGTAGGGCAGCGCGCAGATCGCCTGCAGGATCGCCCAACCGCGGCCCCGCTCCCACGCCACGTCGTCGACACCCAGCTCCCGCCGGTACGTGTCGCGCGCCCCGGCCGGTAACAGGTTCCACGCCACCACGAGGTCCACCGCCGGGTCGCCCGCGCACACCGTCCCGAGATCGATCACCGCCGCCAGCCGCCCGTCACGCAGCAGCAGATTGCCCGGCATCAGGTCACCGTGGATCCACACGTCGGCGCCGACGTGCGCGCCGGCATCCAGGCAGCGTTCCCAAACCTGCGCCACCCGCTCGGTGTCGACGAGGTGGGTGCTCTGCGCGAGCGCCGCCCGCAGGTGCTGGTCCTCGTCGCGCAGCGGGCCACCGCGGCCCCCGCCCGCCCAGACCGCGCCGCCGGTGTCGATCGCGTGCAGGTCCCGCACGAACCGGGCCAGGTCGCGGGCGAACAGGTCCGCGTCGGCGATGGCCTCGACGCTGGCCGTCTCACCCGGTATCCAACGGTACGCCGTCCACGGCCCGGCGTACCCGTCGCCCGGCTCACCCAGCCCGAGGGGCTCGGGCACCGGGAGCGGCACGTGCCGGGCGATGCGCCGGGCCTTGTCCTGCTCGCTCACCAGCGCGTCGCGCAGCGCCGGGTCGAGGCTCGGTTGCAGCGGGAACCGCAGGACGACGTCGTCGCCGAGCCGGAACAGTGCGTTGACCGTGCCGTGCGAGACGATCGCCCGCACGGCACGGTCCCGCCACTGTGGGAACTGCTCGGCGACGAGACGGGCGACCGTGTCGGCCGGTACGTCGACCTGGTCCGCGTGCATCCTCACCGCGACATCCTGTCGACCGGACCACCCGAGCGCCACCGCATTTCGGACCCGGCACCGGCCCCGCCCGCCGGGCACCAGGGCTCAGGCCAGCATGTCCTCGACGAGGTCGGCGGCGCGCGGGGTGCCGCCC
>JBAUUM010000299.1:0-12411 GCA_049582705.1 Actinocatenispora sp. | reverse complement strand
GCCCGGTCCCGGCCCTCGGGGACACCGTCCGGTCCCCGGCCCGCCGGCATCCGTGCCGGTTGCTGAGCGACCGGCAGGCGCGGTTCGTGGACCGGTAGCGACCGGCCCCGCGGAACGTACGTCCGAGGTGCCGGTGCCATCCGCTGGCGTACCAGGATCGCGATGGCCTTGACCCCGTCCCGCCAGGTGATCTTCTTGCCCTCCTCGCGGGTGCGGGCGCTGTAGGTGACGGGCACCTCGTACGGCCGGATCCGGCGTCGCAGCAGCTTGCCGGTGACCTCCGCCTCCATGCCGAAGTCGGCGGACCGGATGTTCAGCGAGCGGTAGAGGCTGACGGGCATCAGTTTGAAGCCCGTCTCCAGGTCGGACAGGTAGCAGTTGAACAGGATGTTGGCGACCGTGGTGATCGCCCGGTTGCCCATCACGTACCAGTACGAGAAGGCGGCGTGTCCGCCGAAGCTGCGGTTGCCGTAGATGACCTCACTGCGCCCGTCCCGTACGGGTTCGAGCAGTCGCGGAATGTCCCGCGGGTCGTACTCCAGGTCGGCGTCGAGCACGATCATGTAGTCGCCGTCGGCGTACATGATGCCGGTGCTGATCGCGGCCCCCTTGCCCTGGTTGGCCTGGTGCCGCAGTACCCGTACCCGGCTGTCGGCGAGCTGGTCGAGCAGGTCCGCCGTGCCGTCGCGGCTGCCGTCGTCGATGACGAGCAGTTCGATCTCGCACGGGTAGGTGACCTCAAGGGTCTGCTTGATCGCGGTGAGGATGCGGGCTTGCTCGTTGTAGACCGGCATCAGGATCGACAGGCGCATCGCGCAACACTCCCGTGTCTGGCCGCCACGGGGAGTTCTCCCCTTGCTGGGCCGGCGGCGGCCGGTCATGCGTCGGCGGTCAAACCGGCGCGGGTCACACGGACAGGGCCGTTGCCGGACCGAATCTGCCTACGCTGTGTAGTGGACTGTCGACTCGATCGTAACCGTGTCGGTTGGCTGTTCCGGGGGGTTGGCCGCAACTGCGGGCGGGCCCTGAGTTCGCGCGTGTGTTGTGCCCGCCACCCACTGTCGCGGCAGGCGTATTGTGATACGGTCCCATGCATAGCCATACGGGAGGTTGTCATGGGGGTCCGGACCGCGGTCGCCGGTGCGAGCGGTTACGCCGGCGGTGAACTGCTCCGGCTCGTCGACGGTCACCCCGGGTTCGACCTGGTGGCCGCCACGGCCGGCGCGAACGCCGGCCGCTCCGTCGCCGAGGTGCATCCGCAGCTACCCACCCTGGCCGACGTGGCCCTCCGGGACACCGGTCCGGACGAGCTGGCCGACGCCGAGCTGGTCTTCCTCGCGCTGCCGCACGGGCAGTCGGCGGCGCTAGCCGCGCGGCTCCCCGACGACACCATGATCGTGGACCTGGGCGCCGATCACCGTCTCAACGATCCCGCCGACTGGTCCGCCTACTACCCCGGGCCGCACGCCGGCGTCTGGACCTACGGACTCCCGGAGCTGCCGGGCCAGCGCGCCCGCATCGCCGCGGCCGACCGGGTCGCCAACACCGGCTGCTACGCGGTGGCCAGCACGCTGGCGCTCGCTCCGCTGATCGCGGCCGGGGTCGCCGCGCCCGACGACGTCGTCGTGGTCGCCGCCTCCGGGACGTCCGGAGCCGGCCGCACACCGAAGGTCGGGCTGCTGGGCAGCGAGGTCATGAACGATGTCTCCGGCTACAAGGTCGGCAGTCACCAGCACACGCCCGAGATCAAGCAGGCGACCGGAGCGCGGACGCTGTCGTTGACGCCGATGCTCGCGCCCATGCCGCGCGGCATCCTCGCGACCGTGACCGCCCGGCCGGTCGGCACGCCCGGCCTCGCCGACGTGCGGCAGGTCCTCGCCGACGCGTACGACGGTGAGCCGTTCGTCCACCTGCTCGCCCCGGGCAGCTGGCCGCACACCGCGGCCACCGCCGGCAGCAACGCCTGCCACCTGCAGGTCACGCTGGACGCCGACAGCGGTCGGATCGTGGTGCAGAGCGCCATCGACAACCTCGGCAAGGGTGCCGCCGGGCAGGCCGTGCAGTGCGCGAACCTCATGCTCGGCCTGCCGGAGACCGTCGGTCTCACCGCGAAGGGGGTCGCGCCGTGAGGGCGATCTCGACGCCGGACGTGGGAGTCACCGCCGCAGCCGGGTTCCGGGCGGCCGGGACCGCCGCCGGGCTCAAGGAGTCCGGATCCCCCGACGTGGCGCTGGTGGTCAACGACGGCCCCGACTTCGCCGCGGCGGGTGTCTTCACCCGCAACCGGGTCAAGGCCGCGCCGGTGCTGTGGAGCGAGCGGGTCCTGGCCGGCGGCCTGGTCCGCGCCGTGATACTCAACGCCGGCAACGCCAACGCCTGCACCGGACCGGACGGCTTCGCCGACACGCACCGCACCGCGGAACGGGTCGCGGCCCGGCTGGACATCGGCGCCGCCGACGTCGCGGTCTGCTCCACCGGGCTGATCGGCGAGCGGCTGCCGTTGCAGGCCCTGCTGTCCGGTGTGGACAAGGCGGCCGGCGAGCTGAGCGCCGTCGGCGGAGCCGACGCCGCGGAGGCCATCCGCACCACCGACACCCGGGCCAAGCAGGTACGCCTCGACGGCGACGGATACGTCGTGGGTGGCATGGCCAAGGGCGCCGGCATGCTGGCGCCAGCGCTCGCCACGATGCTGTGCGTACTGACCACCGATGCGGTGGCCGACGCCGACACCCTGCGTGTCGCGCTGCGCCACGCGGTCGCCACCACGTTCGACCGGGTCGACTCCGACGGCTGTCTGTCCACCAACGACACCGTGCTGCTGCTGGCGTCCGGTGCCAGCGGGATCCGCCCCACCGGCACCGAACTGACCGACGTGGTCACCGCCGCCTGCGCCGATCTCGCCGGTCAACTGCTCGCCGACGCGGAAGGGTCCACCAAGGACATCACCATCGAGGTGGTCGGCGCCGCCAGCGAGGACGACGCCGTCGAGGTCGGCCGGTGTGTGGCCCGCAGCAACCTGGTCAAGTGCGCGCTGTACGGCAACGACCCGAACTGGGGCCGGGTCCTCGCCGCGATCGGCACCGCGCGGGCGGCGTACCAGCCGGACGAGCTGGACGTGGCGATCAACGGGGTCTGGCTGTGCCGGGCCGGTTCGGCCGCGACGGACCGCTCCGCGGTGGACCTGTCCGACCGGAGGATCACCGTCACGATCGACCTGCACGCCGGCCCCGAGACGGCGACCGTCTGGACCAACGACCTGTCCGTCGGGTACGTGCACGAGAACTCGGCGTACTCGACATGAGCACCACGATCGAGCCCGAGACGTCCGAGGACCTCACCGTGGCCATGGCCAAGGCGCGCACGCTCACCGAGGCGCTGCCCTGGCTGGCCAGGTTCCGCGGCGCCACCGTCGTGGTCAAGTACGGCGGGCACGCGATGAGCGACCCGCAGCTGCGCCGCTCGTTCGCCGCGGACATGGTGTTCCTGCGCTGCGCGGGACTGCGGCCGGTGGTGGTGCACGGCGGCGGACCGCAGATCTCCGCGATGCTGGCACGCCTCGACATCCCCACCGAGTTCCGTGGCGGGCTGCGGGTGACCACCCCGGAGTCGCTGGACGTCGTGCGCATGGTGCTCGTCGGGCAGGTCGGCCGCGAACTCGTCGGCCTGATCAACGAGCACGGCCCCTTCGCGGTCGGCATCTCCGGCGAGGACGCGCAGCTGTTCACGGCGGTACGCCGGTCGGCCGTGGTGGAGGGCGAGCCGGTGGACGTCGGCCTGGTCGGCGACGTGTCCACGGTGGACCCGGGGGTACTGGGTGACCTGCTCGCCGGCGAACGCATCCCGGTGATCTCGACGGTCGCCCCGGACTCCGAGGGCGTGGTGCACAACCTCAACGCGGACACCGCGGCGGCCGCCCTGGCGGTGGCGCTGGGCGCGGAGAAGCTCGTGGTCCTCACCGACGTACCCGGCCTGTACGGCGACTGGCCGGACCGGCGCAGCCTGATCTCCCGGCTGACCGTCGACCAGCTCGCCCGGCTGCTGCCCGACCTGTCGGCCGGCATGGTGCCCAAGATGGAGGCGTGCCTGCGGGCGGTGCGCGGCGGCGTGCCGCAGGCGCACGTCATCGACGGCCGGGTGGCGCACTCGATCCTGCTGGAAGTGTTCACCTCGGAAGGCTTCGGCACGATGGTCGTGCCGTCGGAAGGAGGCGACGGGTGATGACCGGGACCGACCCGACGACCGGTGCCGACCTGGTGTCGCGCTGGGACGGCGCGGTCATGCACAACTATGCGACGCCCAGCCTGGCGCTGGTGCGCGGGCGTGGTGCGGTGCTGACCGACGAGCACGGCGAGGACTATCTCGACCTGTTCACCGGCCTCGCCGTGAACGCCGTGGGCCACGCCCATCCCGCCGTGGTGAAGGCCGTCAGCGAGCAGATCGCGACCCTCGGCCACGTCGGCAACTTCTTCGCCAACCAGCCGCAGGTCGCGCTCGCCGAACGGCTGCTCGGGCTGTTCGACCGGCCCGGCGCGGTCTACTTCGCCAACTCGGGCACCGAGGCCGTCGAGGCGGCGTTCAAGGCGTCCCGGCGCACCGGCCGGCGGCACGTCGTGTCCACCGTGGACGGTTTCCACGGCCGGACCATGGGTGCGCTGGCACTCACCGGCCAGCCGGGCAAGTCGGCGCCGTTCGAACCGCTGCCCGGCCCGGTCACCCACGTGCCGTACGGCGACGTGGCCGCGTTGGCCGCCGCGGTGACCACCGAGACGGCCATGGTGATCCTGGAACCGATCCAGGGCGAGGCGGGGATCCTGGTACCGCCGGCCGGCTACCTGGCCTCGGCCCGGGAGATCACCGAACGGCACGGGGCGCTGCTGACCGTCGACGAGGTGCAGACCGGGATCGGCCGCACCGGAAATTGGTTCGCCCACCAGTCCGACGGGGTACGGCCCGACCTGGTGACCCTCGCCAAGGGACTCGGTGGCGGGCTCCCGCTCGGCGCCTGCGTCGCGTTCCGGGACACGAGCTACGGCGACGTCACCGAGCTGCTCGGCCCCGGCACGCACGGCAGCACGTTCGGCGGCAACCCGGTCTGCTGCGCGGCCGGGCTGGCCGTACTCGACACCATCGCCGACGAGCAGCTGCTCGACCACGCCAAGCGGATCGGTGAGCGCATCCAGCGCGGCGTACTGGACCTGGCGCATCCGCTGGTCGCCGGAGTACGCGGCGCGGGCCTGCTGCTCGGCGTCGTACTGACCCGGCCGGTGGCGGCGCGGGCCGCGACGGAACTGCGGGACGCCCGGTACCTGGTCAACCCCGCGCAGCCGGACGTGATCCGGCTGGCACCGCCCCTCAACCTGACCGCGGAGCAGGCGGACAGCTTCCTGGCCGCCCTCCCGGACGCCCTCGACCGGATCGGAGGTGCGCAGTGACCCGTCACTTCCTGCGCGACGACGCGCTGTCCGCCCAGGAGCAGGCCGAGGTGCTGGCGCTGGCGGCACGGTACAAGCGGGACCGGTGCGGTCACCGGCCGCTGCATGACCGCGCCGTGGCGGTGATCTTCGAGAAGCCGTCGCTGCGTACCCGGACCTCGTTCGAGGTGGGTGTCACGCAGCTCGGTGGGCAGCCGCTGATCATCGACTCGCACAGCACCCACTTCGGTCGCGGCGAGACCATCGCCGACGCGGCGCGGGTGCTGTCCCGCTACGTCGACGCGATCGTGATCCGCACCTTCGGCGACGACCGGCTCGCGGAGCTGGCCGAAGCCTCGTCGGTGCCGGTGGTCAACGCGCTGTCCGACGGCTTCCACCCGTGCCAGCTGCTGGCCGACCTGCAGACCATCGCGGAACGCCGCGGCGCGCTGCGCGGCCTCACGGTGACCTACCTCGGCGACGGCGCGAACAACATGGCGCACTCGTTCCTGCTGGCGGGCGCCACGGCCGGGATGCACGTGCGGATCGCGGGCCCGGCCGGCCACCGTCCCGACCCGGCCGTACTCGCCGACGCCACCCGCATCGCAGGGCACGCCGGCGGCTCCGCCGAGGTACTGGGCGACGCGGTCGCCGCCGCCAAGGGCGCGGACGTGCTGGTCACCGACACGTGGACGTCGATGGGCCAGGAGGGCGACGGACAGGACCGGATCACCCCGTTCCTGCCCTACCAGATCAACGCGGACCTGCTGGAGCACGCCGCCGCAGACCCCGTCGTCCTGCACTGCCTGCCGGCGCACCGCGGCGAGGAGATCACCAGCGAGGTGATGGACGGCCCGGCCAGCGCCGTGTTCGACGAGGCGGAGAACCGTCTGCACGCGCAGAAGGCCCTGCTCAGCTGGCTGCTGGACCCGACACGGGACGGTGCGGAGCGATGACCACAAGCACCAACGGTTCGCCGGTCACCGAGCACCCGGCCGAGTCACCGCGCCCGGTCACCAAGGCCGCCCGGCACGCCCAGATCGCCGAGATCATCCGGTCCGGTCCGGTCCGGTCCCAGACCGAACTCGCCGAACGGCTCGCCGACGGCGGCATCACCGTCACCCAGGCCACCCTCTCCCGCGACCTTGAGGAGCTGGGCGCGGTGAAGGTGCGCGGCACCGACGGCGGCGCGTCCAGTTACCTGCTGCCCGAGGAGGGCGGCCCGCCGATGCGCCCGGCGGAGCAGGCGCCCGCCCGGCTGCAACGGCTGCTGCGCGAGCTGCTCACCGGCGCCGACTCCAGCGCGAACCTGGCGGTACTGCGAACCCCGCCCGGAGCGGCACAGTTCCTCGCCAGCGCGCTGGACCGGTCCGGGCTTCCCGAGGTCGTCGGCACCATCGCCGGCGACGACACGATCGCCGTGATCGCCCGCGAGGACGTCGGCGGCCGTGCCCTGGCGGCGATGCTGCTGGGCTGGTCCGGCCGCGACGACACCCGCTGACCCGGCGGTTGCCCGGCCCTCCGGGCGGGCAGACCGCCCGTGGCCACGAACCCGATACACACCCACACGGAAACATCTGAACTGGTCAAGGAGCACACGATGACAGACCGGGTAGTTCTCGCATATTCCGGCGGCCTGGACACGTCCGTCGCGATCCCGTGGCTGGCCGACCAGACCGGCGCCGAGGTCATCGCCGTCGCGGTCGACCTCGGCCAGGGCGGCGAGAACCTCCAGGCCGTCCGCGAGCGGGCGCTGGCCTGCGGCGCGGTCGAGGCCGAGGTGGTGGACGCGCGGGAGGAGTTCGCCGCCGGCTACTGCGTGCCGGCGCTGCGCGCCAACGCCCTCTACATGGACCGCTACCCGCTGGTCAGCGCGCTGTCCCGGCCGCTGATCGCCAAGCACCTGGTGGCCGCCGCGACCCAGCACGGCGCGACGATCGTGTCGCACGGCTGCACCGGCAAGGGCAACGACCAGGTGCGGTTCGAGGCCGGCATCGCCGCGCTCGCACCCCAGCTGAAGGTCATCGCCCCCGCCCGGGACTTCGCCTGGACCCGGGACAAGGCGATCGCGTACGCGGAGGAGAGGAGCCTCCCCATCGACGTGACGAAGAAGTCGCCGTACTCGATCGACCAGAACCTGTGGGGCCGGGCGGTCGAGACGGGCCTGCTGGAGAACATCTGGAACGCCCCCATCGAGGACATGTACGCGTACACGTCGAACCCGGACGAGGTACGCGACCCCGACGAGGTCGTCATCACCTTCGACGCGGGCGTGCCCGTCGCCGTCGACGGCGAGACCGTCACGCCGTACGAGGCGATCCTCGAACTCAACCGGCGGGCCGGTGCGGCCGGCGTCGGACGGCTCGACATGGTCGAGGACCGGCTCGTGGGCATCAAGAGCCGCGAGGTGTACGAGGCGCCCGGTGCGGTCGCGTTGATCGCCGCGCACCAGGAACTGGAGAACGTGACCATCGAGCGGGACCTGGCCAGGTTCAAGCGCTCCGTGGACCAGCGGTGGGGCGAGCTGGTGTACGACGGCCTGTGGTTCTCGCCGCTCAAGGACGCGCTGGACACCTTCATCGACGACGCGCAGAAGTACGTGACCGGCGAGATCCGGATGTCCCTGGTGGGCGGTCGTGCCGTGGTCACCGGCCGGCGCAGCGAGGCCTCGCTGTACGACTTCGAGCTGGCCACCTACGACACCGGCGACTCGTTCGACCAGAGCCTGGCCAAGGGATTCGTGGACCTGTGGGGCCTGCCGAGCAAGCTGGCCGCGCAGCGCGCCACGAAACTCGGCGGCAACCGGTACTGACCTGCCGGTCGCCGCGTGGCGACCGGCACACGGCAGCGGTGCGGCGGCCCGGTGCCCGGCAGGGTAGCCGGGCCGACCCGCACCCCCACCCGGAGTACGGAACCGAAGCGAGAAGATGGGCGACGTGACTGAGCACGAGGAGACCTCCGGCGGCGCGACACGACTGTGGGGCGGCCGGTTCACCGGCGGCCCCGCGGAAGCCCTGGCCAAGCTGAGCCTGTCCGTCCACTTCGACTGGCGACTCGCCCCCTACGACCTGGCCGCGTCCCGGGCGCACGCGCGGGTACTGGCCAGCGCCGGTCTGCTCGACGCGGACGAACTGGGACGGATGCTCGCCGCGCTGGACGACCTGCAGGCGGCCTGCGCGGCGGGGGAGTTCACCCCCACCCTCGACGACGAGGATGTACACACCGCGCTGGAACGCGGGCTGCTGGAGCGGCTCGGTGCGCTGGGCGGCAAACTGCGCGCCGGCCGCAGCCGCAACGACCAGATCGCCACCGATCTGCGGCTCTACCTGCGCGACCACGCGCGTGGCCTGGCCAGCGCGCTCGTCGCGCTCGTCGAGGCGCTCACCGACCAGGCCGGCCGGCACGTGGAGACGCCGGCACCGGGCATGACGCACCTGCAGCACGCGCAGCCGATCTCGTTCGGCCACCAGCTGCTCGCCCACGTCCAGTCCTTCGGTCGGGACCTGGACCGGCTCGCCGACTGGGACCGCCGCGCCGCGCTCTGCCCGCTGGGTGCCGGCGCCCTGGCCGGCTCGTCGTTGCCGCTGGACCCGGCCGCGGTCGCCGCGGAACTCGGCTTCGACGCCCCGACGGCGAACTCGATCGACGCGGTGTCCGACCGGGACTTCGCCGCGGAGTTCCTGTTCATCGCCGCCATGGTCGGCGTCCACCTGTCCCGGCTCGGCGAGGAGGTCGTGCTCTGGGCCAGCCAGGAGTTCGGCTGGGTGGAGCTGGACGACGCCTTCACCACCGGATCGTCGATCATGCCGCAGAAGAAGAATCCGGACATCGCCGAGCTCGCGCGGGGCAAGTCCGGCCGGCTGATCGGGAACCTCACCGGCCTGCTCGCCACGCTGAAGGGTCTGCCGCTCGCCTACGACCGGGACCTGCAGGAGGACAAGGAACCGGTCTTCGACGCGGTCGACACGCTGGAACTGGTCCTGCCCGCCGTCACCGGCATGATCGCCACCATGACGGTACGGGCGGACGTGCTGGCCGCGTCCGCTCCGCGCGGATTCACCCTGGCCACCGAGGTCGCGGACTGGCTCGTCCGCCGCGGCGTACCTTTCCGCGACGCGCACGAGATCTCCGGTGAACTCGTCGCCCTCTGCCTGGCCCGCGGCTGCGAGCTGGCCGACCTGTCCGACACCGACCTCGGTACGGTCAGCGGGCACCTGGAGCCCGAGGTGCGTGAGGTGCTCTCGGTGCCCGGCGCGCTCGCGGCCCGTACCACGCCCGGGTCGACCGGCCCACTGCCGGTGACCGCGCAACTGGCCGCGCTCGTCGACCAGGTCGACCGGTGGCGCGGCTGGGCGTCGGCCCAGGTGGTGCCCCGCTGACCGAAATAGGTCGACCACTCGCCGCGGCCCGCTTCCCGGGCAGCCCCCGCGATGCCGACGGCCTCGCCGACCTGCTGCGACTGCCGGCCGACCGCGCCGCCCCCGGGTTGCTCGGCTGTCTGCTCGTCGCCGGGGAGGTCACCCTTCGGCTGACCGAGGTGGAGGCGTACGCAGGCCTCGGCGCCGACCCCGCGTCGCACGCGCACCGCGGCCGGACGGCCCGTAACGCGGTCATGTTCGGCCCCGCGGGTCACGCGTACGTGTACTTCACCTACGGCATGCACTGGTGTCTGAACGTGGTCTGCTCGGTGCCCGGCGACGCCTCCGCGGTACTGCTCCGGGCCGGGGAGGTCGAGGCGGGCCTGGAGATGGCCCGCACCCGCCGGCCCCGGTCCGTCGACCGGGACCTGGCGCGCGGCCCGGCCCGGCTGACCCGGACACTGGGCGTGGAGCGGGCGGTGGACGGTACGTACCTGCTGGACGGCAGTGGTCCCGTCCGCCTCGTCGCGGGTCGACCGGTCGGGCCGGACCGGATCCGGTCCGGCCCGCGGGTGGGCGTGGTCGGCGGCGCGGACACCGCCTGGCGCTACTGGCTGGTCGACGCCGAGGGTCGCCAGGAGCCGACGGTCAGCACATATCGGCCGGCCGTGACGCGGCGGCGCTGATGCGGCGAGCCGACGGCGGCCGGTCAGCGGGCTAACGGGTTGTCGGCCGGCGCCGGCCGTGCGCGAGAATCACAGGGTGACCGACATCTTTCAGGACCTCCGGTGGAGAGGCCTCATCAAGGACAGCACCGACCCCGACGAACTGGCCAAGAACCTGGCCAACGGGCCGGTCACGTTCTATGCCGGTTTCGACCCGACCGGGCCGAGCCTGCACATCGGTCACATGGTGCAGATCCTGACGGCCCGCCGGCTGCAGCACGCCGGGCACCGCCCGCTGCTGCTCGTCGGTGGGGCGACAGGGCTGATCGGTGATCCGAAGGACAGCGGGGAACGTGTCCTGAACTCCCCGGACGTCGTCGCGGACTGGGTGGGCAGGCTGCAACGCCAGATGACCCCGTTCGTCGCCTTCAGCGGTGAGCACGCCGCCCGGGTGGTGAACAACCTCGACTGGACGAGCGCCATGTCCGCCGTGGAGTTCCTCCGTGACGTCGGCAAGCACTTCCCGGTCAACCAGATGCTGTCCCGGGACGTGGTCAAGAACCGGCTCGCGGCGGGCGGAATCAGCTTCACCGAGTTCAGCTACCAGATCCTGCAGGCCAACGACTATTTCGAGCTGAACCGGCGGCATGGCTGCACACTGCAGTTCGGCGGGTCGGACCAGTGGGGCAACATCACCGCGGGCGTCGACTACTGCCGCCGCCGCGGCGTGTCCGACGCGACGGCGTTCACCACGCCGCTGGTGACCCGCGCCGACGGGACCAAGTTCGGCAAGACCGCCGACGGGCAGAGTGTCTGGCTGGATGCCGAGATGACCAGTCCGTACGCCTTCTACCAGTTCTGGTTCAACGTCGAGGACGGGGATGTGGGCCGCTACCTGCGGTACTTCAGCTTCCGGCCGCGGGCCGAGATCGAGGAACTGGAACGGCAGACCGCCGAACGGCCGGCCGCCCGGTCGGCGCAGCGTGCCCTGGCGGAGGAGCTGACGAGCCTCGTGCACGGCGAGGGGGAGATGTCCCAGGTGGTCACCGCCAGCAAGGCCCTGTTCGGCCGAGGGGACCTGGCCGAACTGGACGCCGGCACCCTGCGTGCCGCACTCGCCGAGGCGGGACTGGTGTCGGTGTCGGAGCTGCCCGGTGTCGCGACGCTGCTGAAGCAGTCCGGCCTGACCTCGAGCCTGTCCGAGGCACGCCGTGCGGTGGCGGAGGGCGGCGCGTACGTCAACAACGAGCGGGTGACCGACCCCGACGCGGCGGTGGGCGTGGACCGGCTGCTGCACGGCCGGTACCTGGTGCTCCGTCGCGGCAAGCGGAGCATCGCCGGCGTGGAGTTGACTGGCTGATCCGTTGTGCCCCAACGGATTTCGGATACGGGGTCGGTGCCGCCCGAGGGGTGGCGTCGGCCCCGTCGCCACGTCCGGAGGCTCGCCGGTGGTGTGTGAGCGCCGACACGGCACCCCGATTTGACCTTCGCTTCGGGCATCGCGTAAGTTTCTCCTTGCCCGAGGGAAACCGGACAGGGCCGGACGCGAGAGCGGCCGGCAGGACGGCCGAGGGCAAGGCGGACGTGGTGACACGGAGGCCAAGTGGGCGGTGTGGAACACGGCGAGGATCGCGAGAGCGGCCCGAGTTGAATCTGCGAGACCGACCATGTATGCTGGAACACCGCAGGACACCGGACAAGCAAGCTAGCGGCGCCGGTTCCGAGTAATCGGAGCGTAGGCGAGCAAGTGGGACGGCCGGTCTGCAACCCCCAGTGAGAGAGCTGAAACTAGCATCTGTTACGTTTGGGGAGAACCCAGTGATCCGACGAAGCGCCGAGTTTGGCGTTCGGTCGAGGTTGTGGGTAGAGTAGAACAGCAAAAACGAAAAACAAAGCCCCTGTGGCGGCCTGTGAGGGTTGTTGTGGGTGTGTGTTTGTTTCTTGAGAACTCAACAGGGTGTTGAAAAGCCAGTGCAT
>JBAUUM010000298.1:0-5474 GCA_049582705.1 Actinocatenispora sp. | reverse complement strand
GCCGGCAAGTCCACGCTGGTCAAACAGGTCGCCGCGCGGCTGGTCGCGGGCGGCGACCGGGTCCCGATCATCACCCAGACCAACGACCAGGCCGACGATCTCGCCGCCGCGATCGCCGTGGACCTGGCGCCGTCCGGCGTCACGGTCGGCCGGCTGCACGGCGGCGGGTACGAGCCGCCCGAGGGGGCGCCGGGCACGATCTCGTACTCGGCCCGCGCCGCGGACCTGGCCGCCTGCCCGGTGCTGATCGCCACCGCCGCGAAGTGGGCGTTCGTCTCCGGCGACGACCACCACTTCGACCTGGGGGTGGTGGACGAGGCGTACCAGATGTCATCCGCCGCGCTGGTCCGGGTCGCGCCGCTGTTCGACCGGCTGCTGATGGTCGGTGACCCCGGCCAGCTCGCGCCGTTCACGATCGCCGACGAGCACGTGGTCCGGTCGATGGCGACCTGGCCGCTGGACACCGCGGCGGGCACCGTGCTGCGCAACCACCCGGACACCCCGGTCGTACCGCTGCCGGTGAGCTGGCGGTTGCCCCCGTCGGCCGCGACGCTGGTGTCGGACGCCTTCTACACCAGGCCGTTCCGGGCCGGTAGCGAGATCGGGGACCGGGCGTTGCGGCTGCCGGCCCACCCGGTGCCGGATCGGCTGGACGAGGTGCTGCGGGTGGCCGCCGAGCACGGCTGGGGACTGTTGGAGCTGCCCGAGGCGTACCTGCCGCGCACCGATCCGGAGGCCGTCGCGGCGATCGCGGCGCTGACCGGCCGACTGCTCGGCAGCGGGGCATCCACTGTGGATGGTACGACGGAGCGGCCGCTGACCGCCACGGACATCGCGGTCGGCGTCACCCACCGGGATCAGCGGGCGTACGTGCGGGCTGCGGTCGACGCGGCGGCGGCCGAGCACGGCGTGCCGCCCGGGACGGTCACGGTGGACACCGCGAACCGGTTGCAGGGCCGGCAGTTCGAGGTGGTGGTGGCCTGGCATCCGCTGTCCGGCCGGCGCGACGCGTCCGCCTTCCATCTGGAGGCGGGCCGGCTGTGCGTGCTCGCGTCCCGGCACCGGCAGGCGTGTGTCGTGGTGGGCCGGGCCGGACTGGCCGAGCAGTTGGCCGCGTTCGGTGCCGACGAACCGATCTGGCTCGGCGCGGACACCCCGCAGGTGGACGGCTGGGAGGCCAACGTCACCTTCCACTCCCACCTGCGCCAGCTCCGCGTCCCGTTCCCGACCTGATCGTCGCGTACCGGTCCGGTCCAACGGTCGCGGTCCGTGCGCACCGGTGCGGTACCGCACGGCAGGGTGGCGGTGCCCGACGCCGCGCCGGATGCGTACCCGACCGGGTACGTCGCGGGCGTCCGCGCCGAGCACCGCCACGGGTGG
Organism: Actinocatenispora sp.; assembly: GCA_049582705.1. Lineage (GTDB taxonomy): Bacteria > Actinomycetota > Actinomycetes > Mycobacteriales > Micromonosporaceae > Actinocatenispora. The sequence continues at coordinate 4,094 of JBAUUM010000298.1, read as the reverse complement.
ATCAGCCGACGGCGCGCCAGTGGTCGTAGTTGTTGACCATGCCGTAGGTCATGTCGGGGCATTCGAACGCGGAGTGCGGCTGGTCGTAGCCCGTGCCGGCGTTGCCCGACCCGGCGGCCTGCCAGGAGCCGTTGATCCGCACCTGGATGCCGCTGGCCTCGAACGTCTGCCCGGCCATGTCCGCGCAGGCGAAGCTGTTGCCGGTGGACGGGTCGGTGCTGGAGTACAGCTCGTAGACGTCCCAGCCGCTGGTGCCGGCCTGCGAACTGCCCGCGGACTGGTAGAACTGCTGCCAGCTACCGGCCTGGTAGTTGTAGAGCCACGCGGTCCAGGTGTTGCTGCCGGCGTCGGTCTGCTCGATGTCGACCGAGTAGGCGTTGTTGCCGTTGCCGTACGTCGCGAGGAAGTTGCTGTCGATCGTGACGAACGCCTGGAAGTTGATGTTGTTGCACCAGTCCCAGGCGGCCACGGAGCGCTGGCCGCTCCAGTACGCCGTGGTGACCTCGATGCACGAGCCGCCCGCCGGGTACAGCGTCGGGGTGTAGATGGTCGTGCTGCCCTCGTTGACCGTCAGCGAGGGGGACACGCTCTGGGTCGCGGTCGCACCGCCGGAGCCGGCGAGGGCCGTGAAGCTGGTGCCCTGCGCGGGGTGGATCGAGTCGGCGAGGGACGGTGCGGCGTGGCCCGGGTTGGCCAGGCTGTCGTGCAGGGCGCGGAAGCTGGCCGCCCGGCTGTGCAGGTGCGCGGCGGCGGCGGAGCCGTGCACGGAACCGCGGACCGTACCGCCGTGCGGGGCGTCGGGGGAGGGGGTGGCGACCGCGGAGCCCGCGGCCGGCGCTGGGGAGGCGTAGGTCGGGAGCGACCCACCGAGGGGGAGGAGGGCTAGCCCTGCGGAAATACCGAGGGCAACAGTCGCTTTCCGGACTGAAAACATGAAGAGTATTTACAATTGAATTCGGTCTATGTCAATAAGAATGTCGAATATAGGCAACCGCACCAAAGATCCGCTGGTTCGACCATCAGCAAAACTGTCGTAAATGTCACGAGTTGCGCGGCTTGTTTCTCGATCGGCGCAGACTGTACGGCATGCCCGACACGGTGATGGTGGATCTGCGGGCGCTGGACGATCCAGCGGCCCGCGCCGACCCGTACCCGATCCTTCGTGCCCTGCGTGAGCGCGCGCCGCTGTGGGGCGCGGACGGCACGCTGCTCGTGGTCGGCAGTCACCAGCACTGCCACCAGGTGCTCCGCGCGCCGCAGGTCTCCTGCGACCGGTCCGCGTCCCGGCTCAGCCACGCCGCGCGTTCGCCGGAGACCAAGTCGTTCCTGTACTTCGACCCGCCCGACCACACCCGGCTGCGCCGGCTGGTGTCCACGGCGTTCACCCCGCGCGTGGTCAGCGGGCTGGCGCCGCACATCCAGCGGATCACCGACGACCTGATCGACGCTGCCGCCGCCCGCGGCGAGTTCGACGTCGTCCGCGACCTGGCGAACCCGCTGCCGCTGCGGATCATCTGCGAGCTGCTCGGAGTGCCCGACGTCGACCACGGCCTCATGCGCGACTGGAGCACACCGGTCGCCCGGTCGTCGGAACCGGAGTTCATCACCGCGGAGCCGGGCGCCGACGCCGAGGCCGAGGACGGCCGCAACCAGCTCGCCGCGTACTTCCGGGACCTGATCGCCGAACGGCGCGCGAACCCGCGCGACGACCTGGTGTCCTACCTGGTCGGCGTCGAGGACGACGGCGACGTGCTCACCGACTACGAGACCGTCGCGACCTGCGTCCTGCTGCTGGTCGCGGGACACGAGACCACGGCGAACCTGATCGCCAGCGCGCTCGTCGCGCTGCTGCGGCACCCCGACCAGTTCGCCGCGCTCGCCGCCGATCCGGGCCTGGCCGACGGCACCGTCGAGGAGAGCCTGCGCTACGACGCCCCCGTGCAACTCACCACCCGCGTCGTACGCGGCTCGATCACGGTGGGCGGCGAGGAAGCAGCGGACGGCACCGTGTTGCTCCTACTCCTCGCCGCCGCGAACCGCGACCCGGCCGTGTTCGATAACCCGGACCGGTTCGACCTCCACCGCCGACCCGGCCGACACCTCGCGTTCGCCGCCGGACCACACTTCTGCCTCGGCGCCGGCCTGGCCCGGATCGAGGGCGCGATCGCGCTGCGTACCCTCACCGACCGGCTGGTGCGTCCCCGGCTGGACGAGGACCGGTTGCGGTACAAGCCGAACGTGAACCTGCGCGGCCCCGCTCAGGTGATCGTCGACGCGGACGACATCCGACCCGCCGGCGCGGGCTGACGCGGCATTCCGTTCCGGCGGCGGGCCGAACGGCGACGTTCCGCGGGCAGCCGGGTCAGGGCCAGCGCCCGTCGCCTCGTTTCCAGCACTTCACGCAGCGCGGTGTTCACGGTGTCCTTCTTGGTTCGGCGGCTGGAAGCCGCCGATCTTCTGTTCGAGCAGTTCGGCCAGCCGCAGGGGGGTGCGGTCCTCGAACATCGGACCGATGAGCTGCACTCCCACCGGCAGGCCGTCGGAGGCTCGGCCCGCTGGTACGGCGGTGGCGGGCAGGCCGGGCATCGTGGCCAGGCCGGCCCAGACGAGCTGGTCGAAGTACGGGTACTCGACGCCGTCGATGTCGATCCGGCGTCCGAACAGGTTGGGGTCGTGGTCGTGCGGGAACGCGGGAGTCGGCGTGATCGGACACACCACGGCATCGAACTCGGCGAAGAGCTGCCGCCAGCCGTGGCGGTGGAGCTCGCGACGGTTGTCGACCTCGATCCAGTCGCGGTGGCTGAGCACCATCCCCCGCAGCCGCGCCGCGTTGAGACTCTGGTCGTCCGCGCTCAGTCCGGCGGCGCGGGCCCGCAGCTGCTCGTAGGCGTCGATGGGAAAACGTGCGACAGCGCCCGAAAACTGCAACTGCGTGTAGAGCACGGCGGCCTCGGTCAGGTCGGGCAGCAGCGGGGTGTGTCGTTCGACGCGGGCGCCGCCGTCGGCGAGCGCGTCGGCCACCCGGTTCACGCCCGCCCGCACCGCGGACCCGGTCGGAATGAGCGGATGCGTGTCGAGGACCAGGACCCGGAAGTCGGACAGTCGCTCGTGGCGCGCGGGCGGCAGCGTCACGTGATGCGCCTTACCGAGCGTCAGCGGGTCCGGTCCGGCCATGACGTCGAGCAGGAGCGTGAGGTCGCGGGCGGTGCGCGCCATCGGACCGACGACGGCGAGATCGAGGTCGACCGGCAACGCCGGCACGTCCGGCGCGACCATGCCGCGGGTCGCCGCCAGCCCGAGTGTCGGCTTGTGCGCATAGATGCCGCAGAAATGCGCGGGGGTGCGAAGCGAACCGGCGAAGTCGGAGCCGATGGACAACGCGCCGAATCCGGCCGCCAGGGCCGCCGCCGATCCGCCGGAGGATCCGCCCGACGTGCGATCGTGATTCCACGGATTGTTGGTGGTGCCGTAGATCTCGTTGAAGCTCTGGATATCTTGCAGCCCCAACGGCACATTGGTCTTTCCGATGATCACCGCGCCGGCGGCCTTGAGCCGCGACACCTGCACCGCGTCCTCGGCCGGCACATGGTCCCGGTGTTGCGGCATTCCCCAGTTCGTGGGCAACCCGACCATGTTGTAGGACTCTTTGACCGTCACCGGGATGCCGAGCAGCGGCCGGACCTCGCCGCGGGCGCGCGCCTGGTCGGCACGGCGCGCGGCGGCCCTCGCACGGTCGAAGTCCGGCACACAGATCGCGTTGAGCACCGTGTCGTCGCGCTCGATACGGGCAATCGCTTCGTCGGTCAGTTCCGCCGAGGTCACTTCACCGGCACGCAAAGCGGCCGCCAATTCTTCGGCCGCCTGAAAATTCCGCTCCATGAATCGGACGCTACCGGCCTCCGAAGAAGGCCATAAAATGCTGATTCGCGCAACGGGACAGATGTCCCAACTCGTCATGATGTTGTCCGGCCACAGAAAATTCGCCCGTCACCGGCACGGTCCGGGAGCGACGTGGCCCGCCGGTCGGCGGCGTGATCCGGGGCCAGCTCCGACCACAACTGGGACCACAGACGACGCCGGCCCGGACTCAGGCG
>JBAUUM010000297.1:0-14504 GCA_049582705.1 Actinocatenispora sp. | reverse complement strand
CCGATGGGCCGCCCGCCGCGGGGTGGGTACCGAACTCCTCGGCCGTCGCCATGGCGAGGGCGTTGGCGAGGTCGTCGTCGGAGACGTTGGCCTCCGCGCGTTCGAGCTTGCGTTCGGCGCGCCAGTGCATGACACGGTCCCACGCCGAGGACACGCCGAGGGCGCGGTCGGTGGTGATGGTGTGGTTGATGGTGATGAGGGCGAGTCCGGCAGCGCCCGCCCACCAGGGCCAGTAGCTACTCATGCGGGGCCTGACATCCAATCGACGAACCGGGACCACAGGCTGCGCTTGGATCGTGCCGGTGACCCCTGGGGACGGGGGGCGAGTGCGGCCGACGGTGAGTCGTACGGTCGGCCCGGTGCGGGCTCATCCTGGTACCGGGCCATGGTCACGGTGTCGTCCATGCCGCCCGGATCGTACTGTGGGCGCGGCGCCGTGCGGGGGACCCATGGCTCGGTCGTACCGAGTTCCTTGCTGGCGGCCCAGATGAGGTGGCCCGCGTCCTTACCGTTCGGTAGCAACGTGATCGGCACGGGCCGGCCGGTCCGCGACATCTTGTACCGGGCGCAGTTGTGCCAGCGGTCCGCGCTGTCGCAGTAGTACTCCCGCCAGCCGCTGAAGCTCGACTTGAGCAGCGGGAAGAGCGGGCACGTCTGAGCGTGCGAGCAGGCAGACACATGACTCCGATCAGGACCGGCGGATGGCGCTCATCGCCGGAACGGCATGAAATCGGACAACAAGCTCGATGAGACCCCAGTCATCAAACTTCGAGCACAGACGACAATAGCGGTAGTATCATGCCGCGACCACCCAGGGCTACCCCGTTGAGTCGGGCGAACCGGGCGATGACGCCGGCCCGGGGCCGGTGAGCGTCGGCCGACGGTGCGCCGCCGCGTGGGGCCGTGGAGCGCCGGGCGGGGCACCGCGTACCGAATGCCCTGCCCGACGCCGTCCCGCTACAGGTACGGGCGGGTGATCAACTCGATCGCGTGGCCGGCGGGGTCCTTGAAGTAGACGCCGCGGCCACCGTGCTCGGTGTTGGTCTCGCCGGGGCGGCGCATCTGCGGGTCGGCCCAGTGTTCGATGCCGCCGTCGCGGATCCGCCGGTACGCCCGGTCGAACAGTTCGTCGTCGATCAGGAAGGCGTAGTGCTGCATCTGGATCTCCACCGGCGGCTCGGCGAACTGCAGGAGCACGCCGTCGTGGAGCTGGATGTTGGTGAACACACCCCAGGACGGCGCTTCCGGGAGTTCGAGCAGCTCGCGGAAGAACCGCGCGGACTCGGCACGGTCCCTGGCGGCGATGATGGTGTGGTTGAAGGTGACTGGCATGGCGCTGTCCTCGCTTGGTTCGAGACGGGAATCGGACACCTGGTGCAGGTGGTGTCCGGGGGGTCCCCGTGTCGAACGTGACGGGTGCGTCTCGTGCACCCGTGCCGCGGTCAGCTGTCCACCGGGTCACCGATCCGTGCGTGGCATGATGCCGTCCCGGTGTTCATGTCACGGATGCTACGTGATCTCGTGCGGTGCGGGGGATGCCCGGACCGCGCCGTGGCGCCCTCAGGGCCGTCGGTCGGCGCGGTGGTGCCGGTGAAGGGGCACGCCCATCGTCCGGACGACCCATGTGCGCCGCCGTCCGCGCCGGTAGGCTGCCGCGATGGACGTGCTGGACTGGCTGCTCGACTCCGACCCGGCGATCCGTTGGCAGGTGCTGCGCGATCGTGCGGGCGCCTCGCCCGCCGACGTGGCCGCCGAACGGGCGCGGGTGGAGCGCGAGGGCTGGGGTGCCCGCCTCCTCGCGGCCGAGGACCCCGACGGGCTGTGGGCCGGCGGCGCCTGCTTCCCGGGCTCGTATACCGGTGACGAACCGGGTCAGCCCTGGACGGCCACGATGCACACCCTGCAGACCCTGGAACTCCTCGGACTCGACCCGGCCTCCGTCGCGGCGCGCCGCGCGATCTCGCTCGTCGCCGACAACGCGCGGTGGGAGCACGAGGGCCAGCGGTACTTCGACGGTGAGGTCGAGCCGTGCATCAACGGCAGGACGATCGAGACCGGTGCCTACTTCGGCGTGGACGTCTCGGCGATCGTGGCGCGGATCCTCGGCGAGCGGCTCGCCGACGGTGGATGGAACTGCGAGGCCGAACGCGGGTCCGTGCGTTCCTCGTTCGACACGACGATCAACGTGCTCGACGGGCTGCTGGAGTTCGAGCGCCGTACCGGCGGATCCGCCGAGGTGCGTGAGGCGCGCCGCAGCGGGGAGGAGTACCTGCTCGAACGCGGACTGTTCCGCCGCCGCAGCACCGGCGAGGTCGTCGCGCCGGAGTACCTCGACTCCGCCTTCCCGTACTACTGGCACTACGACGTACTGCGGGCGCTGGACTACTTCCGTGCTGCGGGCGCCGCGCCGGATCCCCGGATGGCGGAGGCCGTGGAGATCGTGCGCGCCAAGCGGCAGCCGGACGGCCGCTGGCCGCTCGACCGGATCCATCCGGGACGCGTGCACTTCGACATCGAGAGCGACGTGGGCCAGCCGAGCCGGTGGAACACGCTCCGGGCGCTCCGCGTACTCGACTGGTGGGAGGGCCGGATCCCCGCGACCTCGTAGCGTCGCGGGAACCGGTCCGCAGCAGGCTGTTCGGACACAACTCAGGAAGGTTGCGACATGAGGGCTCTGCTCACCTCGGGCGGGATCACCAACGGCAGCATCCACGACGCGCTGGTGGACCTGCTGGGCAAACCGATCGCCGAGTCCAACGCCCTCTTCGTCCCCACCGCCATCTACCCGTTCCCCGGCGGGCCGTACATGGCGTCGCGGGCGATGAGCGGCCAGGGTCCCTCGCGGTTGACCGACCTGGGTTGGAAGTCGTTGGGGATCCTGGAGCTGTCGGTACTGCCGAGCATCGCCGAGGCCGCGTGGGTGCCGACGGTCCGGGACGCCGACGCGCTGCTGGTGTGGGGCGGTGACCCGCTGTTCCTGGCCGACTGGATGCGGCGCTCCGGGTTGGTCGACCTGCTGCCGACGCTGCGCCCCGAGGCGGTCTACGTGGGGGTGAGCGCCGGGAGCATGGCCGCCACCTCCACCTTCGTCGAGACCTACACCGAGCCGCCGCACGGGGACCACGGACCGCTGAAGTCGGAGGGCGTCGTCTTCGCCACGCCCCGGGGCGACGTCGACAGACTCCTGGTGACGGGACAGGGAGCGGGACTCGTCGACTTCGCGGTGATCCCACACCTGGAGCATCCGGACCACCTTGACGCTTCGCTGGCCAACGCGGAGAAGTGGGCGGCCCGGATTCCCGCTCCGACGTACGCGATCGACGACGACACCGCCATCAGGGTGGTGGACGGCGCCGCGGAGGTCGTCTCCGAGGGGCAGTGGACACTGTTCCAGCCCTGACGGACGGGTGCGTGGGTCGGGAGCACCGCCGGGTTCGTGACGGCGTCGGACCCGCACCGGACGTCCGGTGCTGAGCGCTACTGCCAGATGGCGGTGTCCGGGTCGATGCCGTGGGCGCGCGCGTCGGCGTCGATGATCTGGCGGAACCAGGCGGCGAGGCCGGCGCGGATGCCGTCGTAGTGGGCGGCGAACCCGGGATCGGCCTCGTACCTGCGGCCGAGACAGACCTGCATCTGCCTGGTGAGGGGAAAGTACGAGGCAAAGACCTCGCGGTGCCGCTCGACGAGTCGGTTCGCCTCCGGGCTGCCGGGTGCGACGCCGGCGTCCATCGCCTCGCCGAGGGCGCGGTCGAAGCCGGCGACGGCGTCGGCGACGGCCTGCCATTCCTCCGGGCCGCGCGCGGCCGATCGTTCGGCGTACTGCTGCCACTGCGCCGTGTCCCCGTAGCGCTGACGGGCCTGCGCGGGCCAGTCCGGGTCCCATCGGGGGCCGAAGATCGCGGACTGTTGCTCGACGGTCAGCAGTAGGCCGCGCTCGTGCGCGTCGATCATCCGGTCCAGTCCGGCGCCGAGCTGCTGGAGGCGGTCGATCCGCTCGGCGACCTGGGTGCGTTGCGCGCGCAGGGTGTCGGGCACGTCCGTGGTCGAGTCGTCCAGGACGGCCCGGATCCTGTTCAGGCCGAGACCGATCTCCCGGTAGACGACGATGCGGTGCAGGCGTTCCAGATCACCGGCGGTGTAGAGCCGGTACCCGGCGGCCGTGCGCAGCGACGGTCGCGCGAGACCGATCCCGTCCCAGTGGTGCAGCGCGCGGACCGTCACGCCCAGACGTGCCGAGACCTGACCGACGGTCAGGCCCTCGGCGTCACGGGCATCAGGCATGCGCCTCATTGTCGCCGCGATCGACGCCCGGTGGGGTGATCCCGACTGCGGCAAGGTCCCGCGCCTCCTGACTGGCCGGATCGAACGGTTTCGCCGCGGTGAGGACGACCCGTGCGTTCTCGGGGGTGGTCACCGCCACGTCGCGGGTGTTCCAGGGAGTGTCCCGTGGGCCGTCGACCGAGTCCGGGCGCACCGCACGACACGCCTCGACCAGTGAGTCGACCTCGCTCAGTACGCACGCGAAACTGACGCTCATCGCCGGCGCCTGCTCCGGCACGTCCGCCGCCGAGACGAGGAGTACGTCCTGGAACGCCCACCGGCGCAGATGCACGAGCCTGCCGGGGATGCCGAACAGCTCGAAGAACCCGAGCCCACGGATCCAGAAGTCCACCGACACCGCCAGATCGCTGGTGGGGATCGTCACGAACGCCGGCATTCCGTAGATGCCATGGAACGGCTCCGGCGGTACGGCATCCGGGCCGGGCTCGGGCACGGGGCTCAGCTCGAATGCGTCGTAGTAGTCGCTCATGCACCCCACCCTCCAGCCTCACGCCGCGTGAGGGTCAAGCCAGATCCGTAAGCCCGTCGGGGCCGAGTACCGGTAGCGGCTGCATCGCTGTCGTGGCATTAGCTGGGCTAATGTTCGGTGAGTGGTTTGCCCGCTACCGTCGGATGTGCGGAGACGCCAGGAAGGTCGCGATGGCGCAGCAGGACTTCACCGGTGCCCGGATCAAACTGTGGCGCAGCCGGCGCGGCATGAGCCAGGCGGTGCTCGCGGGCCTTGCCGGGCTCTCGCAACCGTTCCTGAGTCAGGTCGAGGCGGGCACGAAGACCGTGGACCGTCGATCGACCCTGGTGGCGCTCGCGGAGGCGTTGCGCGTGTCGGTCGCGGACCTGTGCCGGCCGGGTGAGCCGGTGGATCCGGCGCATGACCGCGCGGTCGAGGCGGTGCCGGCCATCCGGGTGGCCATCGCCGAGCTGATGGCCGGCGAGCGCCGGCCGACCACTCGGACGCCCGAGCAGGTCCGGGCGGACCTGGCACGGGCCCAGCAACTCCGTGCCGACGCCGACTACGCCGCACTCATGCCGATGTGCGCGGACCTGCTCTACGACCTGGCGACGATCGGGCCCCGGGAACTGACCGAGGGTGCGTACCTGGTCGGTTCGCCACTGCGCGGTCTGGGCTTCCGTGACCTCGCCTGGCACGCGGCGAACCTCGCTGTCCAGACCGCGCGCGAGTCGGACGACCCCGCCTGGATCGGCGCCGCACACCACGCCTACGTCATGGCGTTGCCGCCGGAGACGGGTGCCACCACGAACATCGCGACCCGCGCGGCGATCGAACTCCAGCCGCATCTGGCGTCCCCGGATGCCCGTGCCGTGTACGGGATGCTGCACCTGGGGACGGCCCTGGCCGCGGCAACCGCGCGACGGGAGGCCGACGCGTACGCGCACCTCGACGAGGCCGCGCGCGAGGCGGAGAGCCTGGGTGAACCGGCCGACGGAGCGGGGTTCAACGCGATGAACTTCGGACCGACGAATGTCGCGCTGTGGCGGATGACGCTCACGAACGAGTTGGCGGAGCCGGGCCGTACCGCCGAACTGGCGCGAGACGTGGCACCGGGGAGGCTGCGGTCGGTCAACCGTACGGCGGCCTACTGGGTCGACCTGGGGCGGGCGCTCGTCGCACACGGCCGGGGCCGACGCGACCGTGAGGCACTGACGTGCTTCCTCAACGCGGAGCGGGCCGCGCCGCAGTTCACCCGCGCCAGCGCCGTCGTGAAGGACCAGGTCCTCGCCATGACCCGCCGGGCGCGCCTGCGCTCGGAATCCGACGACATCCGGTCACTGGCCACCGCCGTGGGCCTCTACGCCCATAACCGGGAGAAATAACGCCGCCTCTGTGCGTCGATAGCGTCACCTTCTGTAGGTGTTCGGCTCCGGGTGCGCCTCAGGCTAGGCGTCCGGACTGGCGATCAGGGGATGACATGGACGTCGACTGCAATGGTGCAGTAGGGGCAGCAGAGGTTGACCGGCTGCTGGAGCGGGTGCGCACGTTGACCTTCGCCTGGGAGGGCGTGTCCGCCGAGCGGTCACTGATGGTGTACCGCGCCGTGCGGGCCGGTGCGTCGAGGGACGTGGTCGCCCGGCGCGCCTCGCTGACCGTGGCCGAGGTCGACCAGGTGGTGGTGGAGTACGCGCGGGATCCCGACACGGACTCGATGTGCGAGGGGCCGGACTGGGTCGAGCTGTACAGCGGCGTACCGGGCCGGCACTGACAGTCCATTTCGGACCATGGGGGACGACATGGGAACGCATTCGCTCCACACCGGCGGTACCGCGTACGGAATCCCGGACGACCTCCGTGGCGATGCCGTGCGGGCGGGGCATCGGTTGCTGGACGCGGTCGAGCCGCACGCGGGCGAGCGGGTCCGTCTCACCGCGCGGGCGGGCGGCCAGTTCCGCGATCCGGCGTGGTTCTACGTGCAGAAGGTGGAAGGTGCGTACCAACCGGGGTGGCTCTACGTCATCGGATGCTTCGTCGCGACGGGACGCGGTTCCCGCGAGTACGTCCGGCTGGCGGGACTGCGGGTCGAGCGTGCCCTGCCCGCGCGTCGGTGACCTGGCGAGGATCGGCCCGGACTGCGGCGTGCACGGCCACGGCGAGTTCTGGCTGCGGATCCTCGGGATCAGCGACGCGCTCGTGCTGGACCACTGCTACCTGCGCGGGCACGACGTCGAGCACGGGGATGTGATCCGGACATACTACGTCCGCGTCTCCACGCTCGACCTCCGCCGCCCTCGCGGGTGACAGGTCCCGATCCTCACCCGAGGTGCCCGGCCGATCACCGGACTTCGACATCGTTGTAGGGATTCGGTTCCGCTCGTCTCCCGCCGGGCGCCGAGCGGCGTCGCCGGGGCGGCGGTCACCGTCGTCGGCAGTGACCGCCGCGGCCCGCACACCGGTCGTGCGGAGCCACCCCGAAGAATCGGGTGTGCCCGTACCGCGCCGTGCGGATCAGAGCCGCCGCACGGACCCGACCGGGGCGTCGACCGGCAGCTGCCACCGGTCGAACGGGGTCACGGTGCCGCCGGGCTCCTCGATCTGGTTGCCGAGCACGTAGGTGGTGGTCCACGACGTCGAGGACACCGCGCAGTCGAGGTAGCCGCGGTAGGCCTGCAACGCGCCGTCGGCCAGGTACGCGTACTGGCCCCGGAACGCGCCGGTGTCGGCGTTGCGGGCGAAGTCGACGTTGCTGTTGCTGGTCGTCGGCGCCCCGACGAACTCGGTCGCGACCAGTTCGGCGCCGGCGTCCTGCCGTCGGCGCACGTGGGTGACGAGCGCGCGGTGGATGTCGCCGCTGAGTACCACCGGGTTGAACGGGCGGTGCGGCCGGGCCGCGAGCCGGGCCGCGAGGGCGTCGGTGAGCCGGGACCGGTCCTGCTCGTAGCCGGTCCACTTGTCGCCCGCGCCGGGAAACTCGGGGAACCAGGACACCGGTACGCCGGAACCGATCGCGGTCCAGGTGGCGTGCGAGCCGGCGACGCCGGCCAACAGCCAGTCGAGCTGGCCGGCGCCGAGGATGGTGCTGTCGGGCGTGCGGTACTGGCGGTCGTCGACGAGCAGCAGGTCCAGCTCGCGGCCCCACCGGACGTACCGGTGCAGCGGCAGGTGCAGCCGCCGCGCCGCGGCGTCCCAGCGTGGCGGCCCACCGCGGACCGGCATGTTCTCCCAGTACGCCTGGAGGGCGTTCGAGAAGCGTTCCCGGTCCGCGTCGGTCATCAGCGGGTCGCCGCCGAACACGTTGTCGAAGAACTCGTGGTCGTCCGGCACGCCGTACACGGGGAACCGCGCGTGCAGCGCGCGCAGGTCCGCGAGCGACTTGTACTGGCCGTACCGTCGCCGGTAGTCCTCCAGCGTCACGCACGGCGCGGGCGGGATGTGCCCGGCACGGCCGAACTCGTAGATGTAGTCACCGAGGTGGAGGACGAAGTCGAGGTCGTCGCGGGCGGCGATGTCGGCGACGCCATTGAGATAGAACTGCCCGCTGCCCGGCTTGGCCAGGTTCTGGCAGCTCAGTACGGCGAACCGGACCGACCGGCGGGCCGACGGCACCGGCGCGGTGCGGGTACGGCCGACCGGGCTGGTCCAGCCCTCGGCGCGGAACCGGTAGAAGTACGGGCGGTCCGGTCGCAGCCCGGCCACGTCCACGTGTACCGACCAGGCGTGTTCGGGCAGGGCGACGGTCCGGCCGCAGGCCAGCGGGGCGTGGTCGAGGCCGTCGGGCGTGGTCGCCAGCTGCCAGGAGACCAGCAGCGGTCCCTGCCCGGTCATGCCCAGGCCGGGTTCGGTGGGTGCCGGGCTGAGCCGGGTCCACAGCACCACCGCGTCGGGCCGGACGTCACCGGACGCGACGCCCAGGGTGAACGGGTCGGACGGCAGCGTCGCCGCCGAGGGTGCCGCGGCGGACCGGGTCGGGGCGGCGGTCAGCCCGGCGGCCGCGGCGCAGATCGTGCCGGACGCGGTGAGCAGGGACCGTCGGGTCAGCGGGACATCGGGCACGGGGGACCTCCCAGGCGGGGGAGCGGATCCGGCGCCGACCGGGCGGGCCGGCGGCGGGGGACTGGCGGCGGGATCCGGCGGGCGCGAGACCGTCGGATCCCGCCGGGTCAACGGCGTGGCGGCAGGAACGCCGGCACGGACGGGGCGAGACCGTCGCGGCCCCAGGTCAGTACGGCGGCGTACACGACGCGGCGCCGGGCCGGGTCGTCGACGACACCGTCGAACTGGCACGGATCGTCGGTGGTGGAACAGACCCAGCCGTGCAGGAAGATCCGGTCCGGGCCGGGTCCGGTGGCGACCACGTCGGCGCCGCCGGGACCGCACAGGCCGGTACTGCCCTGGTCCACGAGCACGTGCTCGGTCCTGTCGGCGAACGACCACGGGTCGGTCGAGCTGCGCCACACGGTGGAGTACCGGCACTGGTCGTACCAGTTCGCGGCGGCGAACAGGAAGTAGTGCCCGCGCCGCTGCACCATGACCGGGTTCTCGATGCTGTCGGCGTGCCGGACCAGTTCGTGGCTGACGCCGCCCCGGCCGTGCCGGCCGTCCGCCGAGATCGGGAACATCCGCAGGGTGCCGGGCGTCTTCTGGGTCTTGTACAGCAGGTAGCGCTGCCCGTCGTCGGCCCGGAACGGGGCGGGGTCGATGACGCCGGCGGTCTGGTCGGGGCGGTCCGCGGCGGGGTCCTCACCGCCGAGGACCGGGCAGATCAGGGGCGTCGCGGCGGGTTCGTACGGGCCGGCCGGGTCTTCGGCGACCGCGGTACCGATGCACCGTTGACCGGCGAAGCCGCGGGCCGGCGCGGCGTAGTACAGCACCCAGCCGGCCGAGGTGCGTACCGCGTCCGGCGCCCAGACGGCGCCCTGCCCGGACGCCCAGTCGGCCCAGTGGGACAGCGCGTCGGGCAGGGCGGTCCAGGGTCCGCGGGGGCTCGCGGCCCGGGCCACATGGCCGAGCCCGCCGGTCATGAAGGCGTAGTAGTGATGGCCGGCGCGCACCACGCCGGGGTCGGCCGCCTCGGCCGCGGCCGAGTACACCGGGCGGGGCGTGTGGTGGGAGGCCTGGGCGATCTGACCGGTCGCGGTCATCGCCAGCGTGACCGCGACGGCGACCACGCTCGTACCGGCCAGGGCGCGCAACGCAAGCTGAAGGCGCATGTATCCCTCACAGAGATTGTCCGTGGGTGATGGGGGCGTGGGCCGCGGCCGAAATCTACATCGTTGTACTACCGCAGAGCAAGAGTCTGCTCACGCCTGGCGTCACGCATTCCGCACGTCGCCGCGAGTGCGGCAGGCGGGCCAATGTCACGTCGGGGCGATTTCCGGTCCAAGCGCCGGTGATCCATTCGGCGCCCTGGTCAGGCGGTGTCGAGATGGTGCCGAACTATGTCGCTGTCATAACACGCCCGATAACTATGGATGAGTATTGATACTTCCCTTAGTTCCAGAGGTTTGACAGTCGGTCGATTAGTCCGGAATGATGCGAACGCATCTGATTGATCTACATACGCGACCGGGACGGAATGGGACTGATCGATGCACGCACGTCGCACCATCTCCGGCCGCCACGCGGCGGCCGCCGGGCGACCGGCGCACCACCGTCAGACCCAGGGTCACCGTCGGACCCGGGACCTACCGGACCCGGGACGAGCGGTGTCCACACCGGAGGGATCGCGACCGGCATCCCGGTACGCGAAACCGCCGGCGCCGTGGCACCGCATGGTCACCGCCGGCACCGTCGCCGACGGGCGAAGACCCCGCCGCGATCCGTTGAGCGCCAACGACGGCCTCAGCGCGCGTCGCGCCGTCGCCGCCGAAACCTCGGGCACGCCTCCGCGCCGCAGATGCCGCAGTCGCTGCCCCGGCGGAAGTGACGGTGGGCCTCCCTCGGGTGGCCACATTCGCACAGTTCGTCCGTGCTCATCGCCTTTTGCTCCTTGCTGGTAGCCACCTGCCCACGTGCCGGCGACCCCCTCCGCCGCACTCCACAGAATCGCAGCACCGTCCATCGCCGGTGACTGCGGGTTCTTCCACAGGTCCTGGGAGAAAGAGCAGCCGAGCGTCGGGTCCCCAGCGCGGTGCCGTACCGAACGCGGCGCCGTCGCCATGACGCCTCCGACCGCCACCACGGCAGCGTTGCCGGTGTGCCGCGGTACCCACGTCACATCCGGACAAGCTGAGGGGACAGTCATGCGTCCAGACGAGCCACGCGTATCCATCGTGGTCCCGGTGCGGAACGAGGCACGCAACCTGGAAGTCGTTCTGCCGCAGCTACCTGACGTGCACCAGATCATCGTCGTCGACGGACACTCCGTGGACGACACGATCGAGGTGGCGCGCCGGTACAGACCGGATGCCGAGATCCTCACCCAGACCCGGCAGGGCAAGGGCAACGCGCTGGCGTGCGGCTTCGCCCGCGTCACCGGCGACGCCATCGTGATGTTCGACGGCGACGACTCGGCCGACCCCGCGGAGATCTCGTCCTTCGTCAAGGCGCTCGTCGCCGGCTGCGACTTCGCCAAGGGCAGCCGGTTCACCGCCGAGGGCGGCAGCGAGGACATCACCCCGCTGCGCCGGCTCGGCAACGCCGGCCTCAACTTCATCACCAACAAGCTGATGCGTACCCAGTTCACCGACCTGTGCTACGGGTACAACGCCTTCTGGACCGACATGCTGGGCGTGCTGAACCTGCCGCCGGTCGACCTGCCGCCGGAGGCGGGCCGCCAGTGGGGCGACGGGTTCGAGATCGAGGCGCTGATCAACTGCCGGATCGCCGCGGCCGGCGGCCGGATCACCGAGGTGTCCAGCTTCGAGCGGGACCGGCTGCACGGCGGCAGCAACCTGGCCACCTTCCCGGACGGGATGCGGGTGCTGCGCGTCATCCTCGCCGAGTACGCGCGGGCCCGCCGCGCCCGGCGCAACCCGCCACCGGACAGCGCCGGCGAGCGCGACCTGAACGGCGCGGTGCTGCCGTGACCGTACTGCCCAGCGTGTCCGTGGTGATCTGCTGCTACACCGAGGCGCGGTGGGACGACGTCACCGCGGCGGTCAAGTCGCTGGGCGAGCAGACCGTGACCCCGGCCGAGGTGCTGCTGATCGTCGACCACAACCCGGCGCTGTCCCGCCGGGCCCGCGACGGCCTCGACGGTGTCCGGGTCGCGGACAACAACCGGCGCCCCGGCCTGTCCGGCGCCCGCAACACCGGGGTCGCGTTGGCCACCGGTGAGGTCGTCGCGTTCCTGGACGACGACGCCCGCGCGGACCCGGCGTGGTTGGAGCGGATGCTCGTCTGCTACCAGGATCCCGACGTGGCCGCCGTCGGCGGACACGCGATCCCCCGGTGGCCGGACGACAGCCGACCGCCCGCGCACCTGCCACCCGAGCTGTACTGGGTGATCGGTTGCGGCTACCGGGGACAACCGACCGAGCTGTCCCCGGTGCGCAACCTGATGGGGTGCGCGATGTCGTTCCGGCGCGCGCACCTCGACGGACTGGGCGGCTTCGCCGAACACGTCGGCCGCACCGCGACGCTGCCGCTGGGCTGCGAGGAGACCGAGCTGTGCATCCGGCTGCGGCAACGGGTGCCGACGGCCCGGACGCTGCTGGAGCCGGCCGCGACCGTGCACCACCGGGTCACCCCGGACCGGATGACGTGGCGCTACCTGCGCCGCCGGAGCTGGGCCGAGGGCCTGTCCAAGGCGGCCGTCGCCAAGCTGGTGGGCCAGCAGGACGCGCTGTCCACCGAGAGTTCGTACCTGCGCTCGGTACTGACCCGGGCCGTCGGCCGGTCGCTGCGCGAGGCGGTCAGCGGTCATCCGCGCGGACTCGCCGCCGCCGCCGGGATCGTCCTGGCGACCGGCGCGGCCGGGCTCGGCTATCTGGTCGGACGGTTCCGCCAGCCCACTCCCGCCCCGGCACCCGCCGAGGTGTACACAGTGGACATCGGGGAGCCGTGGCGGCCCCCGGCGGGCGACGAGGCCCTGGTCCTGGTACGCGACGATCGGTGCACGCTCGGCGCCGTACAGGTCTGCGCCGGCACCGACGACGACGCGAACGCCGCCGCGGTACGGGAACTGGCCACCACCGCCGACGAGCAGCGGGCCGCGATGCCCGCGGAACCCGCCGTCTGGCCCCGGATCAGCGTGGTACTGGCGACCTGCGGCCGGCCCGCGCTGGCCGAGCGGTGCATCGGCTCGGTACTCGACACCGGCTACCCGGACCTGGAGATCATGCTGGTCGACAACACGCCCGGCGAGCCGGACCGGCAGCTGGCCGCGCTGGCGGGCCGGGACCCGCGCGTCCGGTACCTGCACGAGCCGACGCCCGGCGCCAGCCTGGCGCGCAACCGTGGCGCGGAGGCGGCGACCGGCGACCTGTTGGCGTTCACCGACGACGACGCGGTGGTGGACCGGCACTGGCTGACCGCGGCCGCCGCCGAACTCGCGTCCGCCGACGTGGACTGCGTGACCGGGCTGGTGCTGCCGCTCTCGTTGGATTCGGCCGCACAGCGGTACTTCGAGGCGTTCGGCGGCTTCGGCAAGGGCTACCAGCGGCGCACGTTCGCGCCGGACTCGCCCGCACCGGACCCGCTGTACCCGTTGGCGCCGGGGATCTTCGGCTCCGGCAACAACATGGTGTGGCGGCGGTCCGCGTACGACGCGCTGCACGGGTTCGACACCCGGCTCGGGCCGGGGCGACGTACCCGCGCGGGCGAGGACCTGGACCTGTTCGTCCGGTTGGTCAGCTCCGGCGGCCGACTCACCTACACGCCGCATTCGTTGGTGTGGCACGAACACCGCACCGAGGTGGCGGCGCTGCGGGGTCAGCTGCGCGGCTACGGCACCGGGCTGGGCTGCACGTTCCTGCTGCACGCGCTGCGGCCCGGTGGCGCCCGGCAGATCCTGCGCCGACTGCCGCGCGGCCTGCACCGGTTGCTGGCCAACGACTCCGACCGTAACGCGGCCCGCGGTGACGGCTTCCCCCGCCGGCTGGTGCTCAGCGAACTGGGTGGGCTGGTCGCCGCGCCCGGCTCGCTGGCCGTCGAACTGTGGCGAGCCCGGAGAGCGAGGTGAACCGGCTCCGGGCGGTCACGGTGGCGCTGCTGGCACTGACCGTCGTCAGCGCCGTGCTCGCGCTGGCGCGGGTGGACGGCCCGGTCCGGCTCGTACCGACCGTCGCGTTCCTGCTGACCGCGCCCGGCTGGGCGATCACCGCCGTCGCCACCGGTACCCGGGTCAGCTCGGCGCGGTGCGCGGTGGCCGTGGCGGCCAGTCTCGCCGTCGACGTACTCGCTGCGCAGGCGATGCTGCTGCTGGGCTGGCATCCGCTGCCGGCCTTCGCGGTGCTGCTCGCGGTCACCGGGGTGGCCCTCGTGCTGCACCTGTTCCGCCCGGTGCCCCAGCGGGAGGCGGTCCGATGAGCCAGGCTTCCGTCGCGACGCCCGCACCATCGTCGCGCGCGGGCCGCAAGGCGCTCACCGACGGGACCGCGCTGTCCGGCAGCGCCGTCATCACCGGCGTGATCGGCCTGCTGTGCTGGGTGGTCGCCGCCGCGACGCTACCGCAGTCGGCGGTCGGTGCCGCGTCCGCGTTCGTCTCCGGGTTCCTGCTGGTGGCCGGTCTCGCCCAGCTCAGCATCGGGCTGGGCGTACTGCGCTGGCT
>JBAUUM010000296.1:0-4772 GCA_049582705.1 Actinocatenispora sp. | reverse complement strand
CGCCGTGCCGTCGGCTCAGTCGACCTCGGTGAAGTGTTCGACGTGCGGCGGGGCGGCGAAGAACGGGCCGATCTTCCCGCGCCACGTGCCGAACCGTTCGGTCTCCCGGAAGTTCTGCTCGTGGGCGTCCACGGACTCCCAGCGCACCAGCAGCACGAACCGCGACGGGCTCTCCACGCCCCGGGTCATCTGCACCGACAGGCATCCCGGCGTCTCCGCCAGTACGTCCCGTGCCGACCGGTACGCGGTCGCGAACTCGTCCTCGCGTCCGGCGGTCACATCGATCAACGCTACTTCCCACACCATGCCCGCCAGCATGCCGTACCTGCGGTCGTGCGGGGTACCCGGTGCCGGCGGTCCCGGCAGGCGGACGACGACCGCGGGCCGCCCACCAGCAGCCGGACGTCGGCGACGGCGACGGCACACGCCATCGCTGCCGTGGCTGCGTCCCGTGGTCGGTGCGGCGAGGCGCGGGCGACGACTCAGCCGGTCGACCGGGTACGGAACCAGGCGGCCAACCGGTCGTGGCGCTCCGGGTCGGGCACCAGCGGGCAGGTGGCGCAGAAGCCACTTCCCTCCCGGAACAGGAAGCAGCACGCCCCCCGGACCAGCCAGAGCGCGTCCAGGTCGGCGGCGCGTACCGGGAACGGCCGCGGCCTCGCCCACATGCCCGGGGCGGTGGCGGCCATCGCGGCCACCAGATCCGCCGCGCGTCGCCATGCGGCCGGTAGGTCGTGCCCGGCGTCCATCGCCGCGAGCAGCGTCGTGAAGTGCACCGAGTCGGCGACGAAGCTCCACAGTGTTCGCGGCCCGACGCGGCTGACCGACCGGACCGCCGCGACCACCGGCGTCAGCGTGGCGACCAGCCGGCCACCTGTCCATCGGGTCAGTGTCGGCCGGTCGGGCAGCATGACGGCGTCGGGATGTGCCGACGCGTCGAGCAGTGCGGTGACGGGGCGGACGAGCGCCGGCCGGTCGAAACGTACGGCGTCCCCGCCGGTCCGGAACCACAGGTTGTCCGGCGACGGGTCGGCGACCCGGTCGAGCAGGTACAGGCCGAACGCGGCGGGCGTCACGGTGCCGTACGCGACGGCGGACAGGAACGTGACGGCGCCGAGTGGACGGTGCCGGATACCCTGCCCCGTGCACATCCGGTCGAGCAGGTCGCGCACCGTACCGGGATCGGCGAGGGCGGTGGCCGGCAGCCAGGTCGCGTCCCGACGGACGCCCGCGGGGCACACGTCGAGGGTGGCCGCGGCCCCGGAGGTCGCCAACGCCCGCCGCAGTACGGCGAACGGATGCTCCACCGCGCCGTTGCCGTCGCCCGCCACCCACACCTCCCGCACACCGCCGGCCACCGACGGGCGGCGTGGCGAGCATAGTCCGCCCGGGACGGTACGGCCGGCGGCGTCGGGACCAGCGGAGAGACAACCGGACATCGGGTATCGGAAGGCCCCGTCGACACCGGGCCGTACCTCGACATGGGTCGGCGGGTGTCGGGCGGCCGGCCGCGGAGTACCGCCGGGGTGGGACACCTGTCACCCGCGGTCGCCCACGGGGCCCGGGTGGGACACAATAGGTCGCGAGGAGGGGAGTACTCCCGAAGCGTCGACTCCGTCAGCACGGTGTGTCCCGGTGGGGCAACCCGGGGTCGTCGGCCGTGTGTCACGGTGGAGGAGACCTCCGGTAGGCAGTCGTCTCTACCGGAGGGTCCCCAGTGGCAGTTCCAGGGTGGGTGTGGGCCGCGACAATCGTGGCGTTGCTCGCGATCCTGCTTGTCGACCTGATCATCGTGGGACGCCGTCCCCATGTGCCGTCACTGCGCGAGTGCACCCTGTGGGTGGTCTTCTACGTGGTGCTGGCCGGTCTGTTCGGCGTGGGTCTCTTCGTGTTCGCGGGCGGTGGTCCGGCCACGGACTTCTACACGGGCTGGCTCCTGGAGTACAGCCTGTCGGTGGACAACCTGTTCGTGTTCGTGATCATCATGTCCCGGTTCGCGGTGCCCCGCGCCTTCCAACAGAAGGTGCTGCTGGTCGGCATCGTCGTCGCGCTGCTGATGCGGGGCGCATTGATCTTCGCGGGCGTGGCGGTGATCGAGCGGTTCGTCTGGGTGTTCTACATCTTCGGTGCGTTCCTGGTGTACACGGCGGTCAAGACGGCGCTGCACCGGGACGACGACACCGACGAGGACTTCAAGGAGAACGTGGTCGTGCGGTGGGCGCGCAAGGTGCTGCCGCTGAGCCGCGACTACGACTCCGGCCGGATGACGGTCCAGGAGCAGGGGCGGCGGAGGTTCACCCCGATGTTGATCGTCATGATCACGATCGGCACCACCGACCTGCTCTTCGCGCTGGACTCGATCCCGGCCATCTTCGCCGTGACGCAGGAGGCGTACCTGGTGATCGCCGCCAACGTCTTCGCGCTGATGGGACTGCGGCAGCTCTACTTCCTGCTCGGCGGGCTGATCGAACGGCTCGTCTATCTCAACATCGGGCTGGCCGTCATTCTCGGGTTCATCGGCGTCAAGCTGATCCTGGAGGCGGTGGCGCGCAACGAACTGCCGTTCATCAACTCCGGTGAACCGATCAAGGCGGTACCGGAGATCCCGACCCTGTGGTCGTTGGCGGTGATCGTGGGAGCCCTCGCGGTGACGACAGTGGCGAGTCTGGCCCGGAACAGGTACCGCAGCAGACGCGCGACGCGGGTGGGTCACGCTCACCACTGACAGCCCGGCGGGCGGGACGGGCCGGCGGCGGCCCGTCCCGTGCGCGGTCAGTGCAGGGTGCGGCGCGCCTCGCTGAGCGTGGCGGCGCGGTCGTCGGGCATCGGTTCGTTGACCACCCGGCCCTCCGCATCCTGGCCGGAGGCGTGCAGCAGGTGCCGGGTGTCCTCGGTGGATCCGTCGCTCACGATGCCCACATGGTGCGGCGGTCGGCTCTCCCGGGTGAAGAAGTACAGGTCACCGGGCTGCTCGGAGCCCAGCGGCACGGGCTTTCCCACCACGGCCTGGTCGTCGGCGTCCCGCGGCACCGTCACACCCAGCCTGCGGTGTGACAGGTGCACCAGGCCCGAGCAGTCGATGCCGTACGCGGACAGTCCGCCCCACACGTACGGCACGTCGAGCAGACGCTCGGCCACGTCGAGCAGGTCCGCGGTGCTGGCGTTCCCGTCGGGCGTGTCGGTGACGTCGGCGGCCCGTACCCACAGGGTGTCGGTGGTCTCCGGCACGGCGACGGGCAGCCAGCCCCGGTCGGCGCGGCCGGTGACGGGCAGGCTGGTGCCGATGACCACGCCGGGCAGCACCACGTCGCCGTTCGGCTCGTCGCACAGGGCGGTCGCGGTCGCGTCGACGATGACGGTGCGGCGGGCGTCGCGTACGGGCGCGGCACCGGTCAGCTGGCAGATGGGCACCACGCCGGGGTAGCCGCGGGGATCGAGCTTGTCGGCGGGCTGCTCGACCGCCACGACGCGGGCCCAGTCACCGTCCAGGGACTCGACCAGGACCCGCTCGCCGAGCAGCAGCTGGGTCAGGGTCCGCCCCTGCAGGTCCACGAGCTGCGCCTTCGTCATGCCGGTGACCCAGGCCCGGATGTCGGGGGCGTCCGTGACCGCCGGCGCGTCGACCGGTCTCACCGCTTCGGACGACGTCCACATGGTGGCGACGGCGACCGCCACCACCGCCTCCTCGCCAGCGGTGGGTACGATCCGGTTTGTCCGGTGTCTGTTAGTCTTGGGCTTGTTGGTCACGACTGTTCCTTGCCCCCTCACGGCTCACTGGCCCGGCACGGCTTCAGCGTCGGCGACCCCCGCCGTGTGGCTGCGGACCGTGGCAGCTCAGCCGAGGGATCCGCGGCGCGCCACCGTCAGGATTCCCAGGACCGACCCGGGCGCCGTCAACGGGGGGTGTTTCAACATCTGTGACCGTTGAGAATACGGCGCGACACCGGCCGACGCGTCACCGGGCCGGGTCGGCCGCCGCGGCGGGGTCCGTGACCACCAGGGAATCGATGCCCAGCCCCGGCGCGTCGGGCAGCCGGACGGTCGCGCCCTCGTACCGGATTCCGCCCACCACCGGGGCCGACGACAGCCACCAGGCGGCGTCCAGGTCGCTCACCGCCGTCGTGCCGTAGGCGGCCACCAGGCTCGCGGCGGCGCCCACCCCGATGTGCGTCTCCATCATCGAGCCGACCATTGTGCCCATGCCGGCGGCGGACGCCAGTTCCAGCAGCGTGCGGGCGGGACCCAGGCCGGCGCTCTTCGCGAGCTTCACGTTCACCATGTCCGCGGCCCGCCGCTCGATGACCGCGAGCAGGTCCCGGACCCCGTACACGGCCTCGTCAGCCAGGGTCGGCGTGTCGATGTGCTCGGTGACGTGCGCCAGGCCCGCGACGTCGTGCCCGTCGACGGGTTGCTCGACCAGTTCGATGTCGGCGCCGGAGTCCTCCAGCGCGCGCATCGCGCGCACCGCCTCCCGGGGAGTCCAGCCCTGGTTGGCGTCGAGCCGGATGCGGACACCCGGTCCGACCGCGTCCCGGATGGCCACGATCCGGGCCACGTCACCGGTCGGATCGGTGCCCACCTTGATCTTGAGCACGTCGAAGCCGTCGGCGACCCGCGCCGCCGCCGTCGCGGCCAGTTCCGCGGCGCTGGCCACGGACAGGGTGACGTCGGTGCGGACGGAGTCGGCCGACCCGCCGAGCAGGCGGGCCAGCGGCACACCCAGCCGGCGGGCGGCGAGGTCGTGCAGCGCGACGTCCACCGCGCCCTTGGCG
>JBAUUM010000295.1:0-1879 GCA_049582705.1 Actinocatenispora sp. | reverse complement strand
GCCGGGGACGGCTCCGCGACCGGCACCGGCGATCCCGGGAGCGGACCGTGACGACCGAGGCGCCGGACACCGTCGCCCCGACCGGTCGCCGGCCGAGCCTCTGGCGGCAGCGGGACTTCCTGCTGCTCTGGAGCGGGCAGATCGTCTCGGTACTCGGCGCGCGGGCGACGCTCGCCGCGATGCCCCTGCTGGTACTGGCGATCAGCCACTCACCGGCCAGGGCGGGGATCGTCGCGGCGGCGGCCATGCTGCCGCAGTTGCTGTGCCAGCTGCCCGCCGGCGTACTGGTGGACCGGTGGGACCGCCGCATCGTGATGGTGGTGGCCGACACCGGCCGCGTCCTCGCGCTGGCCAGCGTGCCGGTCGCACTGCTGGTCGGTCACCTGACGCTCGGCCAGCTGATCATCGTGTCCTTCGTGGACGGGATCGGGCTGGTGCTGTTCGGCCTGGCGGAGAACTCGTCGCTGCCGCGCGTCGTACCGGTCACCCTGCTGCCGGCGGCGATCGCCCAGAACGAGGCGAAGGACCGGGGCGCGGCGCTGGTCGGCAAGCCGCTCGGCGGCCTGCTGTTCGAGGTCGGCCGCGCCGTGCCGTTCCTGGTGGACGCGGTGTCGTACCTGCTGTCGCTGGTCTCGGTGCTGTTGATCAGGACCGACCTGCGACCGCCCCGCGACCCGGCACCACAGCGGGTCTGGCGGCAGGCCGCGGAGGGACTGCGGTGGCTGTGGCGGCAGCGGTTCCTGCGCGCCACCGTACTGCTGGTCGGGATGAGCAACATGGTCTTCCAGGCGCAGACGCTCACCGTCGTGGTGGTGGCCCGGCACCAGCACGCCTCCCCGGCCACGATCGGCCTGGTACTCGGGATGAGCGGGGGCGGCGGGCTGCTGGGCGCGCTGCTGGCCGGAAAGCTGCACCGGTTGCTGCCACCGCGCCTCGTGGTGATCGGCGTGAACTGGTACTGGGTGGTGATCACGCCGCTGCTCGCGCTCGCCCCGAGTCCGCCGCTGGTCGGGCTGGTCGCGGCGGCCAGCGCGTTCGTCGGCCCGCTGTGGAACGTGGTGCTCGGCACCTACGAACTCACCCTGGTACCGCCGGAACTCCTCGGCCGGGTACAGAGCGCGGGCATGACGGTCGCCTGGGGCGTACTGCCGCTCGGTTCACTGCTCGGCGGCTTCCTGCTCCAGTCGGTCGGCACCACCGGTACCGTGCTGGCGATGACCGGGATGCTGCTGGTCGCCGCGGTCGCGGCCACCGTCAGTCCGTCCGTACGGCACGCCCCGGCGCTGCCCGCGTGACGACGGAAGCCGCCGCACGGCACAGAGAACCGGCGACGGCGCCCCGTCCGGAGGCGCCGTCGCCGGGAGAAACATCGGATGCCGGTAGGGGATGCCCGACACCCGATGGTCATGACGGACAGGCTCGGTCCGACCCACGGACCGGCTATGAGAACAGGCTGACCCCTCCCGGACCGACCAACAGGCCGACGACGATGAGCACGACACCCCACAGGATGTTGCGCTTGAGCAGCGCCACCACGCCGGCGACCACCAGAATGACTGCGATGATCCAAAGAATGAAGTCCATGGCTCATTGATTCCCGTCGATTCGGCGCACCAAACATCAACATCTCTGCTACTTCGCGTACCTGCGAGGACTCCTCCACGGCCGCGTGTCACGGACATCCTCCGGTGTCACCTGTCGTCACGTATCCGCCGGAACCGCGGGAACCGCAGCCGGCCGTCGCTGGTGCGGTTCCCGTACGCGACCTCGACCACCAGTCGCGGCTCGACCCACGTGGCGTCCCGGGCGTCCTCCCGCGGTACCGGGTCGTCGAACGGGGATCGGGACCGGCGCAGCGGCGCGAGCAGCTCCAGCAGCC
>JBAUUM010000294.1:0-8924 GCA_049582705.1 Actinocatenispora sp. | reverse complement strand
GAGCGACCACCAGACGCCAAACTTCAGCCGAACCGGTCGGTCAGTGGCGCGCGAGCGCCGGGGTGCGGAAGCAGTCCTCGTACGCGGCGGCCTGCGCCACGCGGACACCGCCGCCGAAGTTGGCGTCGACCTCGGCAGCCTCGCCCGCGCTCGGGTGCGTGGTCTGGCAGTCTAAACCAGCGCTGTGACCGGACATCAGGATGCCGCAGTCACCGTTGTAGTTGTCCGGCAGACCGTAGATGTGGCCGAGTTCGTGCGCCACGATCCGGGTCGGGTTGTACTGCTGGGCCTGGTCCAGGTCGATGTAGATCTCGCCCTGCCCGAGCCCTTCCGGGATCGTGTACGAGCCGCCGCCGTGGCCCTCGGTGATGACCACGTCCGCCGACGAGCCCTCGGTGAGCTGCACGTTCTGCACGGAGCCGTTCCAGATGTCGACCGCCTCGCTGACGTTCGAGGCCACGCTGGGCGCGCCGCTCGCGTCGTACGTGACGGTCGTGGCCGCGATCGGGTGGCTGGCCGCGGCGGCCGGCGCGGACAGGGCAAGCGGCGCGCCGGTCAGCGCGAAGACCGCGCCGACCAGGATGGGTACCAGGCGTCGTCGGAGCATGTGACGTTCCCTTCCGAAGGGTAAAGACCAGTTCTGAACATTATTGTCCTGATTCGTCCGTGAAAAGGGGCAGAAGCCGCCACGACGTAAACCCGCCGTCCGCCAGCCCTGCGTTCTGTGCAGCGACACACCGCACCAATCAGCGTGTTGCTGCACAGAACGAGCAGGCGCCCACCGCCGTGCAGCGACACGCCCACCCAATCGACGTGTCGCTGCACAGAACGGGGTTACCGCGTCACTGCGCCGGCTCGCCACGCCCACTCACCACGCCGACTCACCACGCCGACTCACTGCACCGGCTCACCACGCCGACTCACTGCACCGGCTCGCTGCGCCGAGGCGGACACCGGCCGGACAGCGGGAGGCAACGCGCCTTTCGGATTCACAGCGCGTTGACATCTTGACTGTCAGGAAACCGCACGCATAGCCTCTGATCGGGTCACAAGCACCAACACAGGCCCTTGTGGCCTGCACACTCGCCGGGTTACGTCCCGTCGTGGGAGCTGCCGGACCCCGTCCGCGGTCGGCCTCGGCCATGGGCGCGAGCGGGGCGCCGACGGCACCCCTCGACCGGTGGAGTGCCCGATGACGCCCGGTGCCCCGGCAGCGGTGACCCGATGACCGCGTTGGCGGTCACGGCGGCGGCCCGATGACCGGGTCGGCCGTCACGGCGGCGGCCCGATGACGCCCGGCGCCCCGGTGGCGACCCGGTGACCGGGCTGGCCGTCACGGCGGCGGTCGCGCGCCCACCGGCCACCAACTCCCCCACCCGCGCGGCGCTGCGTCGACTCGCCGCCGACCGCACCGCGATGACCTGCGCCGTACTGCTCGGCGTGTTCGTCCTGGTGGCCCTGCTCGCGCCGGTACTCACCGGCATCGAGGGGCAGACCCCGGCCGGGCAGCACACCGAACTGATCGACGCGTACGGCTACCCGACGATCGGGCCGGACGCACAACACTGGTTCGGCGTCGAACCCCGGCTCGGCCGGGACCTGTTCGCCCGCTGGGCGTACGGGACGCGTCCCTCGCTGATCGTGGCGGTGTCGGCGAGCGTCGCCACCACCGTGCTCGGCGTCGGGTTCGGGCTCATCTCCGGGTTCGTCGGCGGCGTGCTCGACCGGGTCATCGGCTGGGTCATCGACTTCCTGCTGTCGCTGCCGATGATCCTGTTCGTGTTCGCGCTGGTCCCCGTGGTCAGCCTGTGGTTCGGCACGGACGCCGACCGGGGGCCGGCGCTGAACTCGGCGATCCGGCTGTGGACGCTGGTCTGCGTCTTCGCCCTGTTCGGCTGGCCCAGCCTGGCCCGGCTGATCCGCGGCGAGGTGCTGTCGCTGCGGGAACGCGACTTCATCAGCGCCGCCCGGGTGATCGGCATGCCGACCTGGCGGGTGCTGCTCGGCGAGTTGTTGCCCAACCTGACCGGACCGATCGTGGTCGGCCTGTCGCTGGCGATCCCCGGGTACGTGACGGCAGAGGCCGGGCTGTCGTTCCTCGGCGTCGGGCTGATCGAACCGACCGCGTCCTGGGGTCGCACCATCGCCGACGCGACCAACTACTACGCCTCCGACCCGCTGTACCTGTGGATCCCCGCCGCAAGTGTGCTGGTCCTGGTGCTGTGCCTCAACCTGCTCGGCGACGCGGTACGCGACGCCTTCGATCCCACCAACCGCCGGTGACGCCAGGAAGGAACAACAGCATGAGAAGGGTCCTCTGGGCCGTGCCGTTGACGCTCGCCGGGTTGCTGGCGGCGGCGTGCAGCGCACCGTCCGACCAGAACTCGGCCGACGACGGCGCCGCCGACACCGCGCGGACCGCGGCCGTACAGCTGGACGCCAAGGCCACCGGGCCGGCCCCGGCGGTGAAGGGCGCGCAGTCCGGTGGCACCGTCTCGGTCCTGGTGCACACGCCGCGCAAGCAGTTCGACCCGGCCAGCGCGTACGTCACCGACGAGAACGAGATCCTCAAGCTCACCAGCCGCACCCTGACCGTCTTCACCGAACGGGACGGTCGCTCGGTGCTGGTGCCCGACCTGGCCACCAACCTCGGTGAGCCGTCCAAGGATGGCCTGACCTGGACCTTCCACCTCAAGCCGGGCCTGAAGTACGAGGACGGCTCGACGATCCGGGCGCAGGACGTGGCGTACGCGGTGAAGCGTTCCTTCGCGCACGACGAGTACCTCAACGGGCCGACCTACCAGGACGAGTACCTGAAGGGCGGCGCGGACTACCAGGGCCCGTACAAGTCGGGTGACAGCCTCGCCGGTGTGTCCACACCGGACAACACGACGGTGGTGTTCCACCTCGTCAAACCGTTCCCGGACCTGCGCTACTTCGCCAGCTTCCCGCTGTTCGCTCCGCTGCCGAAGGCGAAGGACACGAAGAACAACTACGGCCTCCACCCGTTCGCCAGCGGCCCGTACAAGTTCGACTCGTTCAGCCCGGCCACCGAGCTGAAACTGGTCCGCAACCCGCACTGGGATCCGAGGTCCGACCCGGCCCGCCACCAGTACCCGGACGGGTACGACATCAAGTTCAACCAGGATCTGGTGAAGGTGCAGACCCAGATCATCGCCAGCAACGGGCCCGACGCCACCGCGCTGAACTACGAGGCGCCGGACGCGTCGGTGGTACCGAAACTCCAGACGCCGCAGGGCAAGCAGCGGCTGGTGACCGGTACCGAACCGTGCACCTCGTTCATGACCCTCAACACGCAGAAGCTGCCGCTCGCGGTGCGCCGCGCGGTCGCCGCGGCCTGGCCGTACGAGTCGTACGACAAGGCGGCCGGCAAGACGCCGCTCACCCACCAGCCCGCCACCACGATCCTGCCGCCGTCCACCCCCGGGTACGTGAAGGCCGACGTGCTCGGCAACGGCGGCAAGGGCGACGGCGACCCGAACAAGGCGAAGTCGTTGCTGCGCAAGGCCGGCAAGGTCGGCTTCACGCTGGTCTGGTACTACGCCGACAACGATCCGATCGACCAGAAGATCACCGCGGTCATGCAGGACAAGCTGACCGCCGCCGGCTTCCGGACCAAGCCGATCGGTGTACCGGCGGCGAGCGTGGGATCGGAGGCGTCCAAGGTGGACGGTCCGGCCAACATCAACCAGACACCCGGTGGCTGGTGCCTGGACTGGCCGAGCGCCGCGACCATGTTCCCCGCCATCTTCGACGGACGGTCGATCGGCAAGGGGTACAGCGTCGGGTTCCTGAACGACAAGCACGTCAACGCCGAGAACGACCGGCTCGCCGCCGAACCGGACCCGGCGAAGGCCGCCGCCGGCTGGGCGAAGCTGGACCGGTACATCCTGAGCAAGGACCTGCCGGTGATCCCCACCGGCTACTCGCGTTCCGCGTTCATCGTGGGCAACCGACTCGGCAACGTGGTCGACGACGCCGTGGTCGGCGTCCCCGACTTCAGCCTCATGTACGTGAAGAAGTAGCGCCGCCGTCCCCGCGCCGGAACCGGCGCGGGGACCCGGCACCGGAGTCGGCGCGGAGGCCCGGCACCGGAGTCGGGTGCCGTCTCAGGGGGGAGCCGTCGTGGTCCGGTACGTGATCCGCCGGGTACTGCTGGGCATCAGCGTGATCCTGGTGACCTGCGTGGCGACGTTCGCACTGTTCTACCTGTCCCCGCAGGACCCGGCGACGGCCATGTGCGGCACCCAGCACTGCACGCCACAACGGCTCGCCGACATCCGGCAGAGCCTGCACCTCGACGAGCCCAAGGCCGAACAGCTCGCCGACTGGCTGCGTGGCCTGGTCGTCGGTCGCGACGTGGTCTCCGGCGGCCTCGTCCGGCACTGCGCCGCACCGTGCCTGGGCTACTCGTTCGCCTCCGACCAGCCGGTCACCCCGATGATCGTGTCCCGGATCCCCGTCACCGCGTCGATCTGCCTGGGCGCGGCGCTGATCTTCCTGCCGCTGGGCGTACTCAGCGGGTCCGCCGCCGCCCGCCGCCGGGGCTCCGTGCTGGACCGTGCGCTGGTCACCGGGTCGCTCGCGGTCAGTTCGATCCCGAGCTACCTGCTGCTGCTGATGGCCGCGCTGTACCTCACCGTCCTGCACCAGATCCTGCCGCGCGGCGGGTACCACCCACTCTGGCAGGACGGGCCCGTCGCGTGGGCCGCCGGGCTGCTCGCCGCCTGGCTCGTACTGGGCCTGCAGAACTCCACCGCGTACGCGCGGTACACCCGGGCGTCCATGGTGGACACACTGTCCGCGGACTTCATCCGTACCGCCCGCGCCAAGGGACTGCGCGAGTCCGGCGTGGTGTACCGGCACGGGCTGCGCGCCTCGCTCAGCGCCGTACTGACCCTGTTCGGTCTCGACCTGGCGGGGCTGTTGACCGGCGCGGTGTTCACCGAACGCATCTTCGACCTGCCCGGTCTCGGCACCCTGTCGCTGGACGCGCTCAACAGCTCGGACCTGCCGGTCATCATGGGCACCGTACTGGTCGGCGCGATCATCCTCGTCGTACTGAACCTCGCCGTGGACATCCTCTACCTGGCCCTGGATCCGCGCGTCAGCCTCGCCTGACCCGCAGCCACCGCCCGCCCGTCCCCGACACCTCCCCCCGAACTGTGCAGCGAAACGCCGAGCCAATCGGCGCGCCGCTGCACAGAACAAGGAGGCCACCCCAACCGTGCAGCAACACGCCGAGTCAATCGGTGTGTCGCTGCACAGAAGCGTGCGCGGGGGGACCGCGAGCGGGTGGCGACTGACGGGCACGCTGACCGGTGCTGTACCAGATGCCCGGAATGACGCTAGTGTCAGCCGGTGTGGCCACCGTGTCCGGCCACCAGGAAACGCCGGCACCGGGAGGTCGCGTGATCCGTTCCACCCACCGTCCGCACCGCGCCCGCTGGCGGCTCGCCGCCGGTGGCGCCGCGCTGGGCGTCACCCTCGCGGTCTGGCTGGCCGCCGCGCCACCCGTCGCCACGGCAGCCACGGCGTCCGCGACGTCTGCGGCGTCGTCCGGCGCGTCCCGGCACGCCGCCGCCGTCCCCGACACCCTCACCGCAGTCGACGCCGCGCCGTACCAGCTGGCCGACGGCGCCAGCTTCGCCACGTACCAGCCCCGGGTCGAGGCGTTGAGCGGCACGCTCGGCACCGTCACGATGGACAGTGTGCTGGCCGGCGCCAACCGGAACGCCCGGTCGCTGTGCCACGACGCCGTGGTGCCCGGCGCGACCGGGTTCTGCTGGGACCTCGCCGACGATCTCACCCCGGAGTGGTTCCCGCAGGGGGTCAGCGGATCCGGCGACGCCAGCGCGGACGGCCTCTACCAGGGCCACCACGTCGTCGCGGCGAGCTGGTACGACCTGGCACTCGGCAAGGGCACCCGGCTGTCCCTGGTGAACCGGGACGACCCGGAGCACACCCGGTACCGGCACATCCTGCTGGTCGATCCGGTCAGTACCACCGACTACACGACCGTTCCGGTGCACGCCGGCGGGATCGCCTGGTACGGCAACTACCTGTACGTGGTGGACACCGCGCACGGCCTGCGCGTGTTCGACCTGCGCCAGCTGTGGCCGGTGGACCCGAGCGACGGCTCCACGGTCGGGCGTGGCGCCGACGGGCACTACTACGCGGCCGGCTACAGCTATGTGGCGCCGCAGGTCGGCCGGTACTCGCAGGCCGGCGACGGCGACTGCGACCCGCCGCCGGACAGCGGTACCGCGCCGTTGTGCTTCTCGTCGCTGAGCCTGGACCGCAGCACGTCCCCGCCGTCGCTGCTGACCAGCGAGTACTACCGGGGTGTCGGCGGTGCCCGCCTGGTGCGCTGGGGACTCGACCCGTCGACCGGCCGGCTCGCCGCCGGCGGTGACGGTGCCGTGCACGCGATGGCCGCCTACCAGACGCCGCACGCCGACGTGCAGGGCGCCGTCTCGCACGACGGCCGGTTCTTCAGCGCGACCAGCCACGACATCGCCGCCGGTACCCGGTTCGACGAGCGCGTCGGCGAGGCCGCCACCTCCACCGGCTACCCGGTCGGCGCGGAGTCGCTGTCGTACTGGCCGGCGACCGGCGAACTGTGGGCCAGTACCGAGTTCGTCGGCAAACGGATGGTCTTCAGCGTCGCGCCCGGCCAATGACGCTCCCGCCCGGCCGGTCACGCCTGGCCGGTCACGCCCGGGCGGGCAACAGTCACGCCTGGCCGGTGACGGTCACAC
The DNA here is from genome assembly GCA_049582705.1 of Actinocatenispora sp. GTDB lineage: Bacteria > Actinomycetota > Actinomycetes > Mycobacteriales > Micromonosporaceae > Actinocatenispora. The sequence continues at coordinate 2,142 of JBAUUM010000294.1, read as the reverse complement.
CCGGGCGGTCGCGCCCGGGCGGGTGACGGTCACGGCCGACCGATGACGCGTGCCGCCGGTGTCCGACGCGAGGTCGGTCACCGGCGGCACGGACGCCGTCGGGTGCTGCTCAGCCGCGCTGGGCGACGACCCGGTACAGCTCGGGGTCCTCGTCCTTGTACGGCGAGAGCCCGGTGCCCTCCTGCTCGTCCAGCGGCTTGAACCCGTACTGGTCGCCCAGCGCCACGCCGAACGCCGGACCGTTCTGGTACCGCCGGAAGTGCTTGCCGTACGTCTTGTCCAGCGCCTCGTCCTTGTCGGTGCGGAACTCCGCCGCGAGCATGTCCCCGGCGCGGGAGCATTCACTGATGGCCGTGAGCAGTCCCTCCTGCACCTCCTCGGTGATCGAGTGCAGGAAGAAGCGCATGTAGAACAGGACCGGACCGTCCGCGGCAGCGATCGCCGCGGTCAGGTTCTCCCGCAGGGCGGCAACGTCCGACACGTCGCACGCCGCGAACCGGACCCGCTCGGAGAGGCCCATGTCCGCGGCCTTCTTGCTGGCGTGCCGCACACCGACCTGCGAACGGTCCATGCCCAGCACGGTCCGGCCCGCGGTGCCGAACGCGTACGAGTCACGCCCGTCGCCGCAGCCGATGTCGATGACATTGGCCGGCATGTCGGGGCGCGTGTTGACCGCCTCGAAGAAGGTGGACCCGGACTTGAACTCCATCCGCGTGTAGAAGTTCGACCAGTACACCTCCTCGCCGTACGAGAGTGGCATCACGCCCGCCTCGTCGCGCTTGGTGCGGTCGCGGCTCCACTTGAAGCCGGGCTTCGGGTGCCGCCAGCTCTCGCCGTAGATGTGCTCGGCCATCTGCTCGGAGTTGACCGGCAGGAGGCCGCGGCCACCACAGAACTCGATCTCCTTGGTGCCCTGCCAGTCGGAGGTGGAGACCTCGGTCGTGCCCGCGACACCGAACGGGAACTGCAGGTTCCCGGTGTCGTTGAAGTACAGGTGGAACAGGTCGATCCGCGTCGCCGGGTTGTCGGCATCGTGGATGTGCAACGCGGTGCGCTTGCACTCCACGTCGAGGCCGCGCTCGATCAGCAGGAAGGCGATCTGCTGGAGTTCCTCGGCGGCCAGCTTGCCGTCGGTGTGCTGGGAGATGTACGCCGCGTCGAAGTCCACGTCGTGCCCGATGACGCTGCCCTCGCGGACCGCGCCGAGCAGTGTCCCGTACACGAAGAAGACGTCGTGTCCGAACTTCTCCTTGACGATCTCGCGAACCTGGCCGTACAGGCCCATCACCCGTGCCTGCCACACCTTGTCGAGCTTCTTCGACACCTGCAACCGCCCCGTCTGCCCGAAAACCCGTCCCGCCGCCAACTTCGCCTTCAGCAACGGAAGGCCGTGTTCCCCGTCGGCCCACGGCCGCCGGTACATGCCGTGCCCGTTGATCGGCAGGATGCTGCCGTCCGCGCGCACGGTCAGCTTGTGGTGCTTCTTCGCGTAGTCCCAGATGTCGTGCAGGCGGAAGTTGAACCGGCGGACCTCACCAGCGGCGTGCCGGTTCGTCACGGTGTCGGTGACCCAGGTGGCGGCCACCTCCTGCCCGTTCAGGTGCAGAGTGACCCGCACCGGGTCACTGCCGGGCGTCACCGCCAGCCAACCGTTCACCTCGCCCTTGCTGAACTGCTCGACCATGCCGGTCAGCGTCCGGCCGCCCTGCATCAGGCGGTAACCGGTTGTTCTCTCAAGAAGCCTGTTGACGCGCTTCTTCAGCTGCCCCATTGCTCTCCCAGGTAAACGGCGCCTTCACAAATAGCAAACGAGTGGTGAAGGAGTATCGCACTGCTACGGGAGAGTAGGGCACGCAGATATGACTCTGCACCCCACCTGTGACCTGTACAGAATTTTTCGGACCAATACCGACGAGTTAGGCATTACGGGCGGAACGGCACCGTCTGGGGGGTTTGACCTGGTGCACTGCCCCGTCCAAAACCGCTCCACCTGCGCAAACTCTCACCGGACCGATGTGGGCAACGCAACAGTACTGCCCGGCACCTCGGACCGTCGCCACGGTGTAGCCCCGACACGACGTCACCGACCGTGAACCGGCCGGCACCCGGACACCGGACGGCCCGGCGCCCGCCGTGTCCGGC
>JBAUUM010000293.1:0-8452 GCA_049582705.1 Actinocatenispora sp. | reverse complement strand
GGTGCAGGTAGTCGCGGGCCTCGCCGAGATGCGCGCGGTCCACGAAGAGGCTGTCGATGGGCCGACTGGGCAGGGTCGTGGTGCGCGTCACCGGATGCAGGTCCGCGGTCGGCTGCAGGTACGCGGCGATGCCGGCTAGTCCGAGCACGTCGAGCAGGTGCTCGCCGACCCTCGGGTCGACGTCACCCGCGATCGCGTACTCCGACGCGTGCAGGCCGTTGTCGCGTCGACCGTGCCGGTGCGGGCCCGGACTCATCGGCCCACGCCCAGGCCCGGGGGTCCGCCCCCGTCGGGTCGTGCCGCCACACCCACCACCACCTTCGAAGCCCGCCGTCACGCCCCTGGTGTTGCCGTGGCCGACCAATCGGTGGGAGTGGGCGGCACGACAGCTCCGACCCCTGACGGTACCCGGCGGAATCGTGACATGGACAGTGGCTGACGGCGGACCTGACTTCGTGAGGTCTTATCTGCGCAGCGCGTTGCCGTGCGGTGCCCGAGGTTCGTAGGCTGCTACCCAGCAGGTTGACGAAGGAGAAGGCCACAGTGCTGTACTGGGTGCTCAAATGGATCGTGATCGGTCCGTGGCTACGTTTGCTGTGGCGGCCGAAGGTGGAGGGGTTGGAGCACATCCCCGGCACCGGCCCGGCGATTCTCGCCAGCAACCACGTGGCCTTCATCGACTCGGTCTTCCTCCCTCTCATGGTGCACCGCCCGATCCGGTTCATGGCGAAATCGGAGTATTTCACCGGAAAGGGGATCAAGGGGAGGCTGAGTCGGCTCTTCTTCACCACCATCGGCTGCGTGCCCGTGGACCGCGCCGGCGGGCGTGCCGCCCGTGCCGCCCTGGACGCCGGCAAGCGGGTGCTGGAAGAGGGCAAGCTGTGGGGCATGTACCCGGAGGGCACCCGGTCCCCGGACGGTCAGCTCTACCGGGGCAAGACCGGCGTGGCCCGGCTCGCGCTGGAGACCGGGGTTCCGGTGATCCCGTGCGCGATGGTGAACTTCCACGAGATCCAGCCGCCCGGCACGAAGCTGCCCCGGATCAAACAGGTCCGGATGAAGCTCGGTGAGCCGCTCGACTTCTCCCGCTACGCGGGGATGGCCGGGGACCGGTTCGTCGAGCGTTCGGTGACCGACGAGATCATGTACAACCTGATGGAGCTGTCCGGTCAGGAGTACGTGGACGTGTACGCCGCGAAGGTCAAGGCGGAGAAGACCCGGGAACCGCAACCGGTCTCGCCGCAGCCCTCCGACCACGCCGCCTGACTCCCGCGGCGGCGCCCGTCGGCCCTGTGCCCGCGCGGTACGGCCACGGGTGGCTCAGAGGCGCAGCAGCCGCGCGGCGTGGTTCTGCGCGGCGAACGCGCGGACGTCACGCAGGCAGTCCTCGGCCCGGTCCGGCTGGTCGTCCGCGGCGTAGCCGCGGGCGGCCGCGGCCAGCGACAGGATCTCGTCGCTGCGGGTGCCGAGCCGTCGGTACAGCATGGCGGCCTCGGCGTGCAGGTCGCCGGTGCCGGGCTGGCCCTTCGCCGCGGCGAGCGCGCCGGCCGTGGAGAACCGCGCCGCGCGCACCCACGGCGTGTGCCGCGGTGACCGGTCCAGCATGCCGTGCATCTTCTCGGCCGTCGGGCCGCCCAGCATGGCGGCGGCGTGGCCGGCTGCCGCGATCCACTCGCCGCTGGGCAGCGCGCCGACCGGCAGCCAGCTGTCCACCAGGTCCTGCACCAGGCTCGCGGCGTCCTCCGTGTGCCCGTGCAGGGCCAGGCAGAACGCGCCGTGCCCGAGGGTGGTCCAGCGCAGCCGGGGGAACCCGCTGTCGCGGCCGGCCCGCAGTACCTCCTGCACCTCGTCGGCGTCGTCCGGGCTCGTCTCGTCGCGCAGGGCGCGCAGCCACACGCTCTGCAGTCGGGACTGGAGGTCCCACGCGCCGGACGGGGTTCCGCGCAGCGCCTCGTTGGACACCAGCGTGCTGTTCCAGTCGCCGGCCAGGTAGGCGCGGTGGGCGCTCTCCGTGTAGTTGAGCGAGATGCTGTGCCCGTCGCTGACGCTGACCTTGGCGACCTCGCCGAGCAGGGCGTCCGCGCGGTCCAGTTCGCCCTCCTCCTGCAGGGCGCTGCCCAGGTTCTGGCAGACCCGGCGCAGGCTGGGCAGGTTCAGCCGGCGGCAGGTGCTCAGCACCTCGTCCATGGTGGTCAGACCGTCGGGCTCGCCGGACAGGTACCGGCTCGCGCCGATCGTCGTCATGGCGTTGGCCTTCACCTCGACCAGGCCGAGCCGGCTCGCGATCTGCGCCGCCGTGCCGGCCGCGGCGATGGCGCGCGGCAGTTCCGAACTGCTCAGGTACAACCGGGCCAGGTCCGCGTGCGCGGTGGCCTTCGGCTCCGAGTCCGGCAGCGAGGCGAAGTACGTGACCGCCCGGGTCAGGTTGTCGGCGGCGACCTCCCGGTCGGCGGCCACCCACGCCACCTTGCCCCGTACCGCCCAGGCCCGGGCTGCGGCCGCGGTGTCCCCGCTGGCGTCCAGCGCGGCGGTCAGCTTCGTCAGTCGGTCCAGCCCGCCCTCGGACAGGAACGTGTCGCCGTCGCGCAGGAAGCCCAGCTCGGCGTCGAGCAGTTCCAGCACGTGACGCTCGGTGCCGTCCTCGTCCGGCGCGAACAGTCGCAGCGCGCGTTCCACGTGCCCGGCAGCGGTGCCGAGGGCGTGCAGCGCGTACGCACGGCGCGCCGCCCGGTGCAGCGCCCGTCGGGCCGGCCGCGCGTACGGCCGGGTGTCCGAACTGAGCGTGCGGGCGATCTCGTGCGCCCAGAACCGGTGGTTGGCGACGACCTCCGCCAGGTCGTTGGACTGGTCGTCGGCGTCGCCGACCTGGGCGTCCAGCCAGTCCGCCACCCGGGAGTGCTGCGCGACCCGTTCGGTGCGCGGCAGCCGCTGGTAGCAGACGTCGCGGACCAGGATGTGCGAGAACCGGTACTCGATCTGTCCCTCGCGGCTCGTTTCGGCCTGCTCCCGGACCAGGTCCCGCTGCTCCATCCGGCGGAGCGTCTGCTCGACGGCGGCGGCCGGCATCTCCAGCGTGCTGGCCACCGCGTCGGCCCAGAAGACCACGCCGAGCACCGAGGCGGCGTGCAGGACGGCCCGGTCGTCGTGGTCGAGCAGGTCGAGCCGGTTGGCGATGACCGCGTGCACGTTGTCGGGGATGGGATGTTCCGCGGTCGCACCCAGCGGCGTACCGGCGCCCGGGGCACGCAGGGTGCCCTGCTCCAGCATCATCCGGAAGTACTCGTGGGCGTAGAGCGGGTTGCCGCCGGCCAGCTCGACCAGCCGGTCCAGGATGTCGGCCGGGAACGTCGCGTTGCCGAACAGCAGGGCGTACACGGCGCTGATGTGGTTGTCGTTCATCGAGCTGAGGCTGATGGTCTGTGAGCCGGGGATGGCGGAGGCCCAGGCCGGTTCCCGGTTCAGCAGCTCGGGGCGGGACGTGCACAGCACCAGCAGCGGCACGTCGCGTACCACCGAGCCGAGCCGTTCCACGAAGCTGACCATCGTCTGGTCGGCCCAGTGCAGGTCCTCCACCACCAGTACGGTCGGCCGCTCGGCCGCGAGCGCGACCACGAAACGCCGCCATGCCGACTCGGTGTCCTCGGCGAGCAGCTGTTGACCGGGCAGGCCGACCAGCGGCCCGAGCGCGTTGGCGAGCCGTTCGGCCTCGGCCGGTGCCACCAGTCGGCTCACCGCGGCGTGCAGCCGGGACTGCGCGGTCTCGTTGTCGTCGGAGTCCAGGATCCCTGCCTCGGCCTTGACGATGTCGGCGAAGGCGGCGTAGGTGACGTTCTCGCCGAACGGCGGGCAGTGCCCGGTGCGCCACCGGATGTCCACGTCGGCGCGGGACGCCACGGTGCGGAACAGCTCCAGTACCAGCCGGCTCTTGCCGATGCCGGCGCGGCCGAACAGGGTGACCAGTTGTGGCTGGCGGTCCGTGACCATCCGGTCCAGCGCCACGGTCAGCAGCCCGGACTCGTGCGTGCGGTTGACCAGCGGGGTGTCGTCGAGGTCCCGATCGGCGATCCGGCGCCGCACCGGGGTGACCGGGACCCACAGCTCGGTCGGCGTGCTGTGCCCGCGCAGCGTCACCGGTTCCCGTCGCTCGTAACGGAAGTAGTCGCTCGTCGCGGCGTGCGTCGGGCCGTCCACGAGCACTCCGCCGGTCGGTGCCGCGGACTGCAGCCGGGACGCGGTGTTGATCACGTCACCGGCGGCGATGGCCTGCCCGCCGTCGCGGGCGGCGGCCGTGTCGACGAGGGCCTCGCCGGTGGCCACACCGATCCGGAACCCGAACGACAGGCCGTCACCGCGTTCCTGCCGGCGCAGCGTGCGTTGCAGGTCCAACGCGGCGGACACGCAGCCGAGGACCTCGGTCTCGGTGGTCACCGGCGCGCCGAACAGCGCCATCACCGCGTCGCCGATGTACTTCTCCACCAGCCCGCCGTAGCGGCGGATGATGCGCTGCACCGTGGCGAAGAACGAGGTCTGCATGATCCGGACCTGCTCCGGGTCGGACTGCTCGACGAACCGGGTGAAGCTGACGACGTCGATGAACAGCACGCTGACCCGGCGACGGTCCTCGTGCCTGCGCTGACGGACGGTGGTCGCGGGCGACAACGCCGTGCCGTGGACGCGTTCGGTGGCGGGCTTCCCGCAGCGGGTGCAGAACGCCATGTCCGCGCCGAGGGTGTGGCCGCAGCTCGCGCAGGTCCGGCTCAGCGCGGTCCCGCACCGACCGCAGTACAGGTCGTCCGGAGCTGCGGAGTGCCCGCAGTTGGCGCACGAGACAGCGATGGTGACCTCCCGGGCCTAGCGCAGGCACACAACTCCTGGCGCCGCAAGACATGTTGCCATGCCCGACCAAGGGCGCGTGTCGGGAAGCTGACGCCTTGTCCCTTTCGGGGGGTGGCTGGGTCCGCTGCCCGGGCCGCCACGGGACGCCGAGGTCGCGCAGCACGACACGCCAGGTCGGAAGAGCGACAGTTACTGGGAAATCACCACCTCGGGGCTCTACGTTCGGGCGGACCGGCAAACGAGGTGCCTGGCACCGATGTGCCGGCCGTGGAGGTATGTGGGCGTGTACGTGCGGCTTGCGAACGACTGGACGGGGCCGGATCGCATCCGGCGCCGGGCCGGCGACTTTGTCGAGGTTGACAACGTCACGCTCGCCGAGCTTGAAGCTGGAGGATTTGTGGCCACTGAGGAAGAGTCGGCGGAGAAGGAACCCCGGAAGCCGGGACCCGGGGCGACCGGGCACGGGGAGCCCGCCGACGCGGAGAAGAAGGAGAAGCCGACCGACGGCGACGAGTCGTCGGACGGTGCCGAACCGGACGGGACGAGCTGGCCACCGATCAGCTGACCGGGTCCCCACCGGAGCCGCGCCGGCGCCTGGACAGGCACGCTCGTCGTGTCAGCTGTCCGGTACGCCGGCGCGTCGGCGCAGCGCCGGCAGGTCGGTGATGACGATCCGGCGTCCCTCGGTGCGCAGCCAGCCCCGGCCGGCGAACGTACCGATCGCCTGGTTGACGCTCTGCCGTGAGCCTCCGGCCATCTCCGCGAGCTGACTCTGGTTCAGCTCCACCGTGGCCATCGCGCCCGCGCCGTCGCCGGCGAGGCGCACCAGCGTCTTCGCCACCCGGCCGGCGAGATCCAGGAACACGTGGTCGGTGTTCTGCTCGGTCAGCCGCCGGATCAGCCCGCCCAGCGCGTGCAGCACGCTGTCCAGGATCCGCGGGTTGACGCGGACCAGGTCCAGGAACGCGACCCGGGACAGCGCCAGCGCGTGACAGCTCTCGATCGCCTCGACGGAGGCCGACCGGGGCGCGCCGTCCAGCAGCGACACCTCGCCCAGTACGCCCGGCGGGCGCACCACGTGCAGCAGCGCCCGTTCCCCGGCGGGGGAGGTGCGGAACACCGCGACCGCGCCACGTCGGACCACGATCAGCGACTCACCGGGATCGTTCTCGACGAACAGCAGCTGGCCCTTGCGGTAGGTCCGCGGTACCGCGGCGGCCGCGATGCGCCGGCGCACCTCGGCGTCGAGGCCGGCGAACATCTCCACGCCGGTCAGTGCGTCGTCTACGTCCGTGAACTGGTTCTCCACCCGGGTCCCTCCCTGCCAGGGCGCGGACGACACCGGTACTTTGCGTGCCGCTCCGGCCACGAGTCGCACAGTACCGGCAGAGCGCAATCCGCCCGTTACAGGATCAAGCCGAACTGTCGCGCTGTCTACACCTGGTGTATCGGGAACCCGACAGACGGCACCGGTCCGGACTGGCAGGCTGTGGCGGACCGCGCCGGGTTGGACGCCGGTCACGGGGTTTGGCGCGGTGGGACGTCGACACCAGGCTGGCCGGTCGGGAGTCCGGGGGCGTGTTCCGTCCGGCAGACCGGCGTCGCCTGCTGTGCCTTCCGCGTCAAGACCGGCCACCGGCGCGGTCCTCCGTACGCGGTGCCTGCCCGATACGGGCAGGCAGGCACCACGCGGGCGCACGGACCAGCGGTCAGGACTGCCAGCGTCGGGACCGCTCCACCGCGTCACGCCACAGACGGTAGCCGTCCTCGTCGGTGTCGCCGGACGGCTCGAACCGCGCGTCCAGCTGCCAGGTGGCGGCCAGCTCCGCGGTCGACGACCAGGTACCGGTCGCCAGTCCGGCGAGGAACGCCACACCGAGACCGGTGGTCTCGGTGACCCGGGGGCGACGTACCGGCACACCCAACTGGTCGGCCTGCATCTGGCAGAGCAGGTTGTTCGCGCTCGCGCCGCCGTCCACCGACAGCTCCGGCACGACCGCTGCCGGCGCGTCGCCGTGACCGACCTCGTCGGCCATCACCGCCACCACGTCACGCACCTCGTACGCGATGGCCGCGAGCGTCGCCCTGGCCAGATGGGCGCGGGTGGTACCGCGGGTCAGCCCCATGATCGCGCCCCGCGCGGACGGGTCCCAGTACGGGGCGCCGAGCCCGGTCAACGCGGGGACGAACACGACGCCACCGGTGTCCGGGACGGTGGCCGCGAGGCCCTCGATCTCCGGCGCGGCACCGATGATGCCCAGCCCGTCGCGCAGCCACTGCACCGCGGCGCCGGTGACGAAGATGGAGCCCTCCAGCGCGTACACCGGCCCGTCGCCCAGGTCCCAGGCGACCGTGGTCAGCAGCCCGTGCTCGGACCGGACCGGCTCCGTGCCGGAGTTGGTCAGCACGAACGACCCGGTGCCGTAGGTGCACTTGGTCTGCCCGGGCTCGTAGCAGGCCTGGCCGAACAGGGCCGCCTGCTGGTCGCCGGCGATGCCGGCCACCGGAACCCGCAGGCCGAGGAACTCGTCCGGCTCGGTGTGGCCCAGTACTCCGGAGGACCGCGCCACCTCCGGCAGCGCGGCGCTCGGCACGCCGAACAGCTCGCAGAGTTCCTCGCTCCAGCCGCCGCCGAACGTGTCGTACAGCAGGGTGCGGCTGGCGTTGGACACCTCGGTGGCCAGGACCCGGCCCTGGGTCAGCCGGGCCACCAGGTACGCGTCCACGGTGCCGACGGCGAGCCGGCCCTCCGTGACACCCCGCCAGGTGTCCGGTTCGTTGCGGGCCAGCCAGGTGAGCTTGGTGGCGGAGAAGTACGGGTCCAGCCGCAGCCCGGTCAGCTCGGTCACCCGCGGCCCGTGCCCGGCCTCCTCCAGTTCGGTGCACAGCTCCGCGGTCCGCCGGTCCTGCCAGACGATGGCCCGCCGGGGCGCGCGCAGCGTGCGCCGGTCCCAGAGCAGTACGGTCTCGCGCTGGTTGGTGATGCCGACCGCGCTGACCGCGTCCGCCCCGGCCTCCGCCGCGGCGGACAGCGCCGCCCGGCACGCGGTCAGGGTGGCCAGCCAGATCTCCTCCGGCTCGTGCTCCACCCAGCCGGGGCGCGGGAAGTACTGCGGGAACTCCTGGTATCCGCGGGCCGTGACCCCGCCGTCCTCGGCGACGACCAGTGCGGTGACCCCGGTGGTACCGGCGTCGATGGCGAGCACGCTCATGCGCCGCCCCCCGTAACCGCCGGGCCGTTCCCGGTCCGGCCGCTCACGCGCCCGTCTCCGCGTTGGACGCGGTGCGCAGCTGCTCCAGCACCAGCGGGTCGATCCGGCCCGGGACGAGCCGTTCCTCGAAGTTCTCCGCACCGGCCCAGTCGGACAGTGCGTCGTCGACCTGCTTGACGGAGTAGCCCAGCCGCTCCAGGCGTCCGGTGACCTCGTCGGCCAGCTCGTCGGTCAGCGGCAGCAGCGTCGCCGGGTCGGGCCGGGAGAAGTACAGCTCGTGCAGGTCCAGCAGGCGGGTCAGCTCGGCGACCGGCGCCGGGTGGTCGTCGATCCGCAGGTCCACCGCGATGTCCGAGCCGCCGTACCCGCCGCCCGCGCAGGCCACCAGCAGCGCCGCGCTCTGC
>JBAUUM010000292.1:0-7239 GCA_049582705.1 Actinocatenispora sp. | reverse complement strand
CCCTCGGCCTGTCCGGGGACCTGGCCACCCGCGACGGTGACTTCCCCACCGCCGAGAGACGTCTCACCGACGCCATCGACGCCGCGCAGCGCTGCGGCGACAACGGCATGACCGGGCTGTTCACCATCTACCTGGCCCGTACCCGGCTCGCGATCGGCCGCCCGCACGAGGCGGCGGCGCTGGCCCGGACCGCCCGTGACATCCTGCGCGACGCCGGAGACCGGTACTCCGAGGCCTTCGCGATCGCCGAACTGGCCAAGGCGACCCTGAAGGCGCGCGGTCCGTCCACCGCGGTACCGGTGCTGGCCGAGGGAGTCGCGGCGTTGCGTGCGGTCGGTGCCCGGTCGCGGGCACAGGAGCTGTCGTTGGCGCTCGCGGACGCCTGCAAGGCGAGCGGCGACCCCGAGCTGGCCACCCGGTACCTCCAGGACTGAGCGGCCGCCGCCGCGACTCTCCGTACCGCCATCGACACGGTGACGGGGCGGCGGACCGTACCGAATCCGGACAGACCACCGGCCGCTTAGCCGACAGTTAGCGGACCACTCGCCGGCGCTTGGCCGGGGCGTCGATGCTGTGCGCCGTCAGCCGCCGAACTGTGCGTGCGCCGTCACTCGTCGACACCGGAGGGCACGGGTGGACTATCTCCTGATCTTCGTCCGATGCCTGGTCGGCGGCACCTTCGCGGTCGCCGCCCTGCTGAAGCTCGCCGACCGGGGTGGGCTCGCCGACATGATCCGCGCGCTGCGGATCGTGCCGCGGCACCGCGTGCCCGCCCTGGCGTACGCCACGATCGGTGCGGAACTCGGCACCGCCACGTTGTGCGCGGTCAACCCCGCGGCGCCGCTCGGACTCGGCCTCGGCGCGGTGCTCCTGGTGGTCTTCGCCGCGGCGGCGGCCCGCGCCCAGCGGATCCGGGTCACGATCAGCTGCCGGTGCTTCGGCCGGCGCGGTGCGCCCCTCGGCCGACGCCAGATCGTCCGCAACTCCGCGATCGCCGCCCTGTCGCTCGCCGCACTCGTCACCACGCTGCTCCGGGGCGGCGGTCACCCGCCGCTGACCGGCTGGGTGGTCGTGCTGTCGGTGGCCGCGGCGGTCACCACGCTGCTGCTCGTGGTCTTCCTCGACGAGATCGTCGAACTCATCCTGCCCAGTACGCAACAGGAGGCATGACGTGGTCACCGCACTCTTCGTCGCCGTGGTGCTGGTCGCCATGCTCGCGCTGGTGAACCTGGCACTGACGCTGACGATCGTCAAGCGCATGCGGTCCCAGCACAGCCACGCCGGGCCGACGATCGTCGCGACCGCGGCCGACTCGCTGCCGGCCGGCAGCCGGGTACCGGACTTCACCGCCACCGCGACCGACGGCACCGAGTTCACCGCCGAGCACCTCGGGATGGGCCGCACACTCGTCGCCTTCGCCTCGGAGACCTGCCAGTCCTGCCACGAGGACCTGCCCACCCTGATCGCGTACGCGAACGACTTCGTGCGGGACGGCGGCCGGGTGATCGCCGCCGTGCTCACCAGGCCCCCCGCGGACGGCTCCGACGCCGGCGAGGGCAGCGTCGCCGCCGCGCTGCGGGACGTGGCCACGGTGTTCGTGGACATCGAGGGCGACGCCGTGGTGAGCGACGCGTTCTCGGTGACCGGGTACCCCACGTACCTGATCGTGCAGGACCGCGTCGTCGACGAGGTGCTGCTGACCATCAGGGACCTGCCCGTCCTGGCGCGGGGCTGAGGTCCCGACGATGCCGTCCACGCTGCGGGGACGTGTCGCCAGGACGGTGACCATGACCGTCCGGGCCGACCCGGTCTCTGCACTGGCCGCGTTGGCGCTGGCCGCCACCACCGGTCTGGTACCCGTCGGCACCGCGATGGTCGCCAGGGCGCTGGTCGACGCCGTCGCCACGGATGCGGTCTCGACCACCCTGGTCGCGCTGGGTGTCGGGTACGCGGTGGTGCTGGCCGCCGGCACGATGGCGCCCGACGTGCAGGGGTACCTCGCCGGCAAGCTGGCGCGGGCCACCGGCTTCCAGGTGAACCGCCACCTCTACCAGGCGGTCAACGCCGATCCCGGGCTGCGGCAGCTGGAACGGCCGGAGTACCAGGACCAGCTCCATCTCGCCGGGCAGGCCGGCGAGATGGCGCCCGACCAGCTGATCAGTTCGGCGCTGGCGATCATCACGGCACTGGTGTCCACGGTCGGGCTGACCGGGGTGATGCTCAGCATCCAGCCGGCCGTGGCGGGCCTGGTCCTGCTCGGCACGGTCCCGGTGCTGATCGCTGAGCGCCGGCTGACCCGGCTGCGGATCGCCAACCGGCAGGCCGTGACACCGGTCGAGCGACGTCGGACGTTCTACCGGTCGCTGATCGTCGACCCGACCGCCGCCAAGGAGATCCGGCTGTTCGGCCTGGGCCGGTTCTTCCACGACCGGATGCTGGCCGACCTATCCGCGGCGAACCGCATGGAGCAACGCCTGGAACGGCGCACGCTGCGGGTCCGCGGCCTGCTCGGCATCGTCAGCGGCCTGGTGGTGTTCGGCTGTCTGCTGCTGTTGTCCCGCCAGGTCCGCAGCGACCTGACCGCCGGCGACGTCGCCGCGTTCCTGACCTCGCTGACGAGCCTGACCGGCGCGCTCGCCGGCGTCGTCGGCGCGGCGGTCATGGTGGGCGAGGGATATCTGCTGTTCAGCCTGTTCCAGGACGTGGTCGATCAGCCGGCGGCCAGGACCGTGCGGTCCCGGACGACCGTGCCGGCGCTGCGGGACGCGATCCGGATCGAGGACGTCTGGTTCCGGTACGCGGACGACCTGCCCTGGGCGTTGCGGGGCGTGGACCTGGTCATCCCGGCGGGAGGGTCCGTCGCGCTGGTCGGCCTCAACGGCTCCGGCAAGTCCACCCTGGTCAAGCTGCTGTGCCGGCTGTACGAGCCGACCCGGGGTCGGATCAGCTGGGACGGCGTCGACCTGGCCGAACTCGACCCGGTCGCGCTGCGGGACCGGATCGGCGCGGTGTTCCAGGACTTCATGCCCTACGACCTGACCGCGGCCGACAACATCGGCGTCGGTGACCTCGCCCGGTTCGACGACGACACGGCGATCACCCGCGCGGCCGAGCTCGCGCAGGTGTCCGGCGACCTCGCGGCCCTGCCGCAGGGCTACCGCACGATGCTCAGCCGGGTCCTGTTCCACGACCCGCTGGACCCGGAAACCGACACCACCGCCGTGCAGCTGTCCGGCGGGCAGTGGCAGCGGGTCGCGCTGTCCCGGATGTTCCTGCGCGGCGACCGTGACCTGCTGGTACTCGACGAGCCCAGTTCCGGGCTGGACCCCGAGGCCGAGGCCCGGGTGCACGAGGCGGTGGCCCGGACGATGACCGGCCGGGCCCGCCTGCTGGTCTCGCACCGCCTCAGCGCGGTACGCGAGGCGCAACTGATCTTCGTCCTGGAGAGCGGCCGGATCGTCGAGCGCGGCACGCACGACGAGTTGATGGTCCGGGGCGGCCGCTACGCCGCCCTGTTCTCCCGACAGGCGTCCGGTTACCAGGACGCCCGGGTCGACCTCGACCCCGACGACCCGGCGCACGCCGGGCCCGGGTGGCAGGTCACGCGGGCGACACCTGAGCCGGCGAAATGACCCACCAACCGAACTGGACTGGAGAGGAGGAAGAACAATGTCGTTCCTCACCCTGGGCACCAAGCTGCTGGCGAAGGTCGTGCCGACCGTCGACGCGTCCGCCAACTGCGGCCGGTGCGTGAACACGCCGCTGAGCACGTGCTGCCGGACGAACTACCGCAAGATCGCGCTGATCGACTACTGCGGCAACGTCTGCTCGTACCGCTGCGACTACGCGCCGAAGTACTGCTGATCGCACCGTGGTCGAGGTGGTCGACGGGTCATCGCCCGTCGGCCACCTCCGCGTGTCCTCCCGGCGCGGGCCGGGCCCGTACCACCCGGCCGACCACGTGGTCCAGCGGCACCGGGCCGTACACCCGGGAGTCCAGGGTCCGGGCCCGGTCACCGACCAGGAACACGTGAGCATCGGGCACCGGGCCTTCGGCGCCGGGCAGCGGATCGCCGGCCACCGCCGCCACCCGCTTGACCGCCGGTCGCCGTCGTTCGTCGGCCGTGGCATGCTCCGACGCGGCCGCCGGCAGCCGGAACACCAGGACGTCACCGCGCCGGGGCCGCCGGGCGGCGCGCACCGCGAGCAGCCGCTCCCCCGGCCGGTAGGTCGGCGTCATGCTGGAACCGTGTATCTGGACCACGAGCACCCGGGTCCGCGCCCACGCCGCCACCGCGACCGCGGCCACCGGCACCATCAGCAGACCAGCGAGCAGCCACCGTCCGGCAGACTGCATCCGCGCCTCCTCGGCGACCCGGCCGGCACGACGCCACCGGCCCGCGACCTGACTTCCGGCCCGCTCAGTACGCGATGCTGGCCTGGTACACCTCGCCGTAGCCGGCGAGTCGCACGTTCGGCAGGCTGGCCGGCACGAACGCGGCCTGCCCCGCGCCCAGCGACAGCTCACCCGACGCGTCGGTCGCGACGACCCGGCCGGACAGGCACAGCAGCACCCGGGGGCCCGCCCCGGACAGCGTGACCCGCGGGTACGGACCGCCCACCCTCGCGCGCCGCAGGGTGAACTCGGTGACCCCGGGCAGCGGCGGCCAGGCGTCGAGCCCCGGCGCCTCCGGCACCGGGTCGGACACCGGCGGCGGACCCGACTCGAACCGCAGCACCCGCAGCAGTTCCGGTACGTCGACATGCTTGCGGGTCAGGCCGCCGCGCAGCACGTTGTCGGAGGCGGCCATGATCTCCACACCGACCCCGCGCAGGTACGCGTGCAGGTAGCCGGCCGGCGCGTACAGGGCCTGGCCGGGCCGCAACCGCACGTGGTTGAGCAGCACCGCCACCAGTACGCCCGGGTCACCGGGGTAGCGGGCGCCGAGGTCGGGCAGCAGCCGGTACGCCGGGTCGTCGGACGTGACCGCGCGGGCACCGGCCGCGGCCACCGCCTCCGCGACGATGCCGTCCCGGGAGTCGCCGGACAGTTCGAGCAGCGTGGTGACGGCCGCCCGCAGCCCGTCCGGGCCGCGCAGCGCGCTGACCACCTTCTCCAGCGCCGGCACCGCGAGCGACGCCAGCAGCTCGGCCGACTCGGCCGGGTCGCGGAACCCGCAGAGGCAGTCGAAGTCGGTCAGCGCGCAGATCATCTCCGGCTTGTGGTACGGGTCGGCGTAGTTGCGGCTGGGCACGCCGAGCGGTACGTGGGCCGCCTCCTCGGACCCGAAGCCGTGCCGGGCCTGCCCGGCGTCCGGGTGCGCCTGCAGCGACAGCGGCTCGTCCGCGGCGAGCACCTTCAGCAGGAACGGCAGCCGGCCGAACCGGGCGGCCGGGCCGAGGGTGCCGTCCGGGTCGTCGGCGACCAGTTCGGCCAGGCTCACCGACGCGCCGTCGCGGTCCACAGTGGATGGTGCGGCGGGATGGGCGCCCAGCCACAGCTCCGCCTCGGGCGACGCGGAGGGCACGGACCGACCCTGGATCGCGGCGATCGCCGTCCGCGAACCCCATGCGTACGGCTGGATCGACCCGTGCAGCTCCCGCATGCTCAGACCGCCCCCCTCGGCGCCTCGGCGGCACCGGGCGGCGGCGCCTGCTCCGCCACGAACAGGTCGGGTTCCAGGTAGATCACCCGGGCGATCGGTACCGCACTGCGGATCCGGGCCTCGACCGCGTCGATGCCGTGGGCGATCCGGGCGGCGGTGTCGTCGTGGTGCACCGCGATCTTCGCCGCCACCAGCAGCTCGTCCGGGCCGAGGTGCAGCGTGCGCATGTGGATGACCCGCTCGACCTCGGGACCGTCCACGATGGCCGCCTCGATCGCGCGCACGTTCGCCGCGGTGGCCGACTCGCCGAGCAGCAGACTCTTGGTCTCCACCGCCAGTACCGACGCCACGGCGACCAGCAGCACGCCGATGGCCAGGGTGCCGACGCCGTCCCAGACCCCGTTGCCGGTCAGCAGCGTCAGCCCGACGCCGAACAGCGCGAGGACCAGGCCGACCAGCGCCGCGGTGTCCTCCAGCAGCACCACCGGCAGCTCCGGCGCCTTGGCCCGCCGGATGTACTGCACCACCGGGGTGTCACCGCGGCTGATCTTCGACTCCACCCAGGCGGTGCGGAACGAGTTGCCCTCCAACGCGATGGAGACGACCAGGACCACGATCGGCACCCACTGCCACTCGTCGATCGGTTCGGGGTGCACGATCTTGTGGTAGCCCTCGTACAGCGCGAACAGGCCACCGACCGCGAACAGCACGATCGCCACGATGAAGCCGTAGATGTAGCGTTCCCGGCCGTACCCGAACGGGTGCTGGAGGTCCGCGTTGCGTCGGGCCTTCCTGCCACCGATCAGCAGCAGCACCTGGTTGCCGGAGTCGGCCACCGAGTGGATGCCCTCGGCGAGCATCGACGACGACAAGGTCAGCGCGAACGCCAGGAACTTGACGACGGCGATGCCCAGGTTCGCGCCGAGCGCGGCGAGAACGGCCTTCGTGCCCCCCGAACTGCTCACGGTGTGACGAACTCCTTCATCTCCGAGACCGCCGGCACCGCCATCGGGTCCAGACCGTGCGCCAGCGCCAGGTAGATCGAGGCGAAGTCCGGTACGGCGATCAGCGACGCCAGGCGCTCCAGCGCCGAGGCGCCCTCCGCCCTGATCACCGTGCACCGCACGCCCCGACGCTCCGCCAGCTGCTCGACCGCCTCCGCGCGCCGGCTCTCCACGGCGGGCGACTCGTCGCCGGCGTCCTCGGCCGGCGAGTCGGACTCGAAGCCGTCGTCGCGCAGGATCACGATGCGCAGCCGGCCGAGCGCGTCGGTGGCCGAGTCGTCGGCGAAGATGTCACGGTCCGCCTCGGCCAACGCGCCGAACACGCCGTCGAGCAGCCCGACGCTGCCCCGGCCGGCCTCCAGCAGCGAACCGGACACCGACGGGTACCGCGCGTTCGCGGCCAGCATCTCGGCGAACCGGCCGGCCGCCACCGCGGCCAGCGGCGTACTGCCCCAGATCACCGGCAGCGCGCCGGCCAGGTCCAGGGCGAGCGCCTTCGCCGGGTTCACGAACGCCTCGGCGGCCACCCGGCACCGTTCCGCGTCCGCGTCCAGCCGGGTCGCCGACTCGGCCAGGTCGGCCTCCGCGAGCCGGACCAGACCCAGCGCCCGGCCGGCGAGCAGCACCGG
>JBAUUM010000291.1:0-2585 GCA_049582705.1 Actinocatenispora sp. | reverse complement strand
GAGCGACCACCAGCCGCCACACTTCGTCAGACGAGGGGCGCCGATGACCGAGCGGTACACGCCCGACCGGGCTCCGTCGCCCGGTGTCGTCGCAGGACGGTGACGGCGGACCGGGCGTCCGGTAGCGTGTACACATGTTCGACGCGGCGCTCGTCAATCTCTACACGTCCGACATCGAGGCCGGCCTTCGCTTCTACCGTGATCTGCTCGGCTTCGTGGAAACGTTCCGGACTCCCACCACGGGCGTCCCGGAGCACGTCGAACTTCGGCTCGGCGGGTTCACGGTCGGGCTCGGCACGGTCGAGGCAGCCAAACGGGTGCACGGAGTGGACGCTGAACCGGGAAGAGCCGCCATGGTCCTGGTGGTCTGGGCCGATGACGTCGACGAGGCATTCACGACGCTGGTCGATGCCGGGGTGCCGTCCGTCCAACCGCCACATGACGCCGGCAACGGCAACCGCAACGCCCTGCTGCGCGACCCGGACGGCAATCTCGTGGAGATCGTCTCGAAGCTCTCATGACCCGACCGCCCGGCGAGCGCCGAGGACGGCGCCCCGCGTCGCCCGCAAAGGGCGGTAGCCGGGCGGTGCGCCGCGTCAGGCCACCTGATCTGGAAGAGCGCTCGCAAACTGAGGGTCCCACCCACCCCACGCCTGGTGCCGCGAAACATCGGTCCTGAAGCGGGCGCCGTCAGGCCGGTGCGGTCCTCGCCGATCGCACTCCAGGCGTCCCAAAAAATCTATGCTGGCCGTACTAGACATGCTCGCCATCATCATCTAATGTTTCGCAGGTCGAGGGAAGAGATCAGCAAGGACGTTGACGTATCACCCGTCGTCACCAGGGCGCGGGAGGGAGAAGCTACAAGAAGAGCTTCACCCGAGTAGGACCAGTTCGCTGAACGTGTAGGGGCCATGCAAAGCACGGAACACGAGGCCCAGACACCGGCGAACACGCAAGAAGTGGCAAGCGTCCAGCGCCACCACGGGCCGGACCAGTTCGCCGAACGTGTGCGGGCCATGTTGCGTGGGGCTCACACCGGCGGACAGCACGGTAGGAAATGAAGGATCAGAGGAAAGGGAGGGCCGTACACCGTTGGATCGCCCGCCTGTCGCCCGTGGTTGGGCCGGGCGGACACCGTTGAGAGTCACATCGAACGTGAGGTGGTCTCCGGTCACGCATATGCGATCCTCGCACCCGCTGCTGCTAGGGGCGGCCGGTGCGGATAAGACAAGCCGACGGTTCGTCGGTAGATGGTGTTCCTGACCCCGAACCCTGGGCCCCCGGCGCTGACGCGCCGGGGGCCCTCGACGTGGAGGTGGCATGGGCCAACAGCTTGACGACATGTTCGACGACGAGGACTATCCCGCCTACACCATGGGCCGCGGCGCGGAACTTCTCGGCGTCTCGCAGGACTTCCTACGCAGCCTGGACGAGGCGAAGCTGATCGACCCGCACCGCTCGGCCGGTGGGCACCGCCGCTACTCCCGCTACCAGTTGCGCCTCGCCGCCCGCGCCCGCGAGATGGTCGACCAGGGCACCGCGATCGACGCCGCCTGCCGCATCATCATCCTCGAAGACCAACTTGAGGAAGCTCAACGCCTGAACTACCAGTATCAACAGCGCGACGCCAGAGCGCAGCAGACCGGCCCGCAACACACCAGCCGACAGCAGACCGGCGGCCGCCCACGCGACGGGCGGCAGCACGCCGAATAGAGGCGCCCTCCGGCGGCAGGTCCTCCAATGTATGGCGGGCCTCCCGGTTCCGGTGCGCCGACCAGCTCACCATGTCGGTCCCTCCCACCACCCCAGCAATGCCACCCGTTGAACAGCGATGACCAGCTTCACCGGCGGTGGTCACATGGACGGGTCACGAGCCGGTGACGTCGGAGAAGCGGGCGATGGTGGGGTGGACGGGACCGCTGTCGACCGCCAGGCGTTCACTGCCAGCCGGCCGGTGGTACCGAGGTCGATGCCGCCGTCCGGCGTGACGAGCTGCGCCGGTTCGCCCGACACCGGCGCGATCCGCAGGTACGTACCGGTCGCGGCCGACCGGGTCGAGTCGGTGACGGTGTTGCGCCACAACACTCTCGCCTGCGCCGTTTCACCGGGCCGCAGCACGATCGGCCGGGGCGGTACGTCGTAGCTGTCCGGCGCGCTGACCGGCTCGGATCCGTTGCTGACGGCGACGTGCAGCGCTCGACGCCGATCGTCCAGCACCCGTACGGCCGGGTAGCCCTCCAGCCGGTACGCGGCATTGCCGCAGTTGCGCAGCTCGATGCTCAGTGCCCGCAGGCCCATCGCGGCGTCGACCGTGCCCGCCGTGATCAGGACGCCGCCGCGACACCGGTCGGTCGGTTCCGGGGACGGCGGGCCCGCCTTCGGTGGAGTACTGCCGGGCGTGGTGCAGGCGGCGAGCAGGGTGACCGCGCCCAGCAGCAGGCCGAGGGCGCGCGCCAGCGTGCGGTCCGGGCGGGAACGTCTGATCATGCGGAAACAATCGCATGACCGCTGCCCGACCCCCTCGGTCAAGTCCGAGTATTGCGGCGCTGGACACGCCGACGGCACCCGCCTCGTCAGCCGAGGCC
>JBAUUM010000290.1:0-2798 GCA_049582705.1 Actinocatenispora sp. | reverse complement strand
GGCGGCGCGCGCCGCCCCGCGGTCGGGCCGGCAGCATCTCCCGGGTCAACTGGCCGGCTTCGCCGGACCCTCACCCGCCAGCGCGTAGGCGGCGCTGACCAGGGCCAGGTGGCTGAACGCCTGCGGGAAGTTGCCCACCATCCGGTTCGCCGCCGTGTCGTACTCCTCCGCCAACAGGCCCACGTCGTTGCACAGGCCCAGCAGCTCGTCGAACAGTTCGGTCGCGTCGTCCCGCCGGCCGGCCAGCGCGTACGCCCGGACCAGCCAGAAACTGCACATCAGGAAGGCGCCTTCGCCCGGCGGCAGGCCGTCCACCGTGCCCGGCGTGCCGGAACCCGTGTCGTGCACCGGTTCCGTGCTGTACCGGTTGAGGAACGGGCCGGTGCGCAGTTCGCGCTCGATCGCGCGGATCGTGCTCACCAGCCGCTCGTCGTCCGGCGGCAGGAACCCGACGTTCGGCATCAGCAACACCGCGGCGTCCAGCGTCTTGCTCCCGTAGTACTGGGTGAACGCACCGATCTCCGGGTCCCAGCCCTTGTCGCAGACCTCCGCGTGCACCTGGTCGCGCAGCTTCCGCCACTCCGTCACGTCGCCGGGCAGCCCGGAGACCTCCACCGCCTGCACCATCCGGTCCAGCGCCACCCAGACCATCACCCGGGAATGCGTGAAGTGCCGGAGCGGACCACGCACCTCCCAGATGCCGTTGTCCGGGTCCTGCCACCGGTCGATCAGGCACGCGGTGAGTGCCTGCTGCAGCGGCCAGGAGAAGTCGTCCTCCTTCAGCCCGTCGATGCGGGCCTGGTGCAGCGCGTCCATCACCTCGCCGTACACGTCCATCTGCACCTGGGTGGACGCGTCGTTGCCGACCCGTACCGGCGCGGCGCCCTGGTAGCCGGGCAGCGTGTCCACCGTCCACTCCCGGAGCCGCCGCTCCCCCGCCACCCCGTACAGGATCCGCAGGTCCTCCGGGTCACCGGCGACCGACCGGAGCAGCCAGGTGCGCCACGCCCTGGCCTCGTCGGTGAAGCCGGCGTCCAGCAGCGACCGCAACGTCAGCGACGCGTCGCGCAGCCAGCAGTACCGGTAGTCCCAGTTGCGTTGGCCGCCGAGCTGTTCCGGCAGCGACGTGGTCGGGGCCGCGACGATCCCGCCGGTGGGCCCGTACGTGAGCGCCTTGAGGGTCAGCAGCGAGCGCAGCACCTGCGGCCGGTACGGACCCTGGTAGGTGCACCGGGCCGCCCACTTCCGCCAGTACCGCTCGGTGCGCAGGACCTGGTCCTCGGCGTCGTGCCGACTGGGCGGCGACGCCTGCGAGGACGGGTACCAGGTCATCGAGAAGTTGTGCCGCTCGCCCGGCCGCACCCGGAACGTCGTGACGTGCCGGTGGCCGTGCCGCTCCGGCAGTACGTCGCCGCGCAGGCACACCGCGTCCGGCCCGCCGATCGCCGTGATCATCTGCTCGCCGTCCGTGTCGGTCATCCGCTGCACCCACGGGACGATCTCGCCGTAGTCGAAGCGGATGACCCATTCCATCCGCATCTCGACGTCGCCGTCGATGCCCTCCACGGCGCGCAGGATGTCCGCCCGCCGGTCCCGTACCGGCATGAAGTCGATGAGCCGGACGGCGCCGTCCTTGGTGACGAAGTCGGTCTCCAGGACCATCGTCTCGTCCCGGTACCGGCGGCGCACCTCGGTCACCTCGCCCACCGGCCGCAGCTGCCACCGGCCGTCCTCCGGGCTGCCCAGCAGCGCGTTGAACACGCCGGGCGAGTCGAACCTCGGCAGGCAGAGCCAGTCGATCGAGCCGTCCGTGCCGACCAGGGCCGCCGAGTGCGTGTCGCCGATCAGCGCGTAGTTCTCGATGGGAAGAGGCATGGAACCTCTCTACCACCACGGGACACCTCCCGCGGGTCGAGCCGGTCATGGCGCGCCGACGCGCGCACCGACCCGGTCAGTCCGGGAACGCCCACGCGCCCGGCCGTCCAGGGCCGGGCGCGCGGGGTCGGTCGTACTACGAGCGGCGCGAACGGGTCAGCGCCATGCCGCCCATGGCCAGCCCGGCCAGCCCGGCGACGAGCCCGATCACGGCCACGATCAGGGTGGTACCCGATCCGCTGTCCGTCGTGGACTCAGCGGCGGGGGCCGCGTCCTTGTCGGCGCTCGTGTCGCCGGCGGTGCCGGCCGCCGGAGTGGCGGTGCCGACGGTGAGGACCGGTGCCGGGTGGTCCGGCTCGGCGCCACCGGCCGACGACTGGATCCACCGCACCACCGAGCCGTCCGAGTACGTCTGGAGCGCCTTGAACGTCAGCGAGCCGGACTTCGGCATCGAGCCCAGGCTCACCGGGAACTCCTGGAACTCGCCCGGCCGGATCGCGGCGTCCTTGTCGTCCGCGGTCCAGGTGATCTTGGAAACGACCTCGGTGACGGGGCCGTCCTCGGTCTTCAGCGGCTTGGCCGGCTTCGCGTGGTCGACCTTGGCGGTCCACCCGGGCACCGGCATCACGCCGACGTAGGTCAGCGGCTGGTCGGTCGGCAGGTACACCTCCAGCTTGGTGGTGTTGGTGTTGTCGCTCTCCGTCGGAACGCGGAAGGCCACCCGCGCGTAGCTGCCGGGATCGGCCACCTTGGGGTTGACGGTGACGTGCGCCGCCGCCGGCGCGGCCAGCGCCAGCGCGCCGGTCAGGCCGGCCAGGGTCACCAGCAGCGCCCGCCGCAGCAGCCGGGTACGGCCCGCCGCGTCACCGGACCGGGTGGTCAGTCTCATTTCTGTCCTCTCTGTACTGTCCACTGTGTTCCAT
>JBAUUM010000289.1:0-9061 GCA_049582705.1 Actinocatenispora sp. | reverse complement strand
GGGTCGGGGCGCTCCCCGCGCCACCGGGCCGCGAGCGGTGCGCAGCCCTCGGCCTGCACGGCGACGATCCGGGGTGGCCGCCGGATCGCGCCGCAGGCCACGAGTTCGCGGAAGCCCTTGGCCGCGCCGAGGAGGGTCGGGCCGTCACCGACCGGAACCACCATCACGTCCGGTGCCCGCCGACCGAGCTGCTCCCACACCTCGAAGGAGACGGTCTTCTTACCCTCGATCGTCCGCGGGTTGACCCCGGTGTTGCGATCCAACCAGCCCAGGCTCCCCGCCGCACGGCAGGACAGGTCGAACGCCGCGCGGTAGCCCTCCACGACCCGGAACACGTGCGCGCCGGCCCGCGTCATGACCTCGACCTTCGCCGGATCGCAGTCGGCCGGTACGAAGATGACCACGGCGGTGCCGGTGGCGGCACCGCCGATCGCGGTGGCGATGGCCGCGTTGCCCGTCGACGCGGTGGTGACCGTGCGCACCCCGGTACGTAGTCCCTCGTCGAGCACCAGCGCCGTGGCGCGGTCCTTGTTCGAGGCGCTCGGTCCGGTGGTCTCGTCCTTGAGCCACAGGCCGGGCAGGCCGAGGGTCTTCCGGAGCTGACGGGGTTCCCGCAGCGGCGTACCGCCGACCGTCAACGGATAGCGCGCCGGCACGTCCGGGCGGGGCAGCAGCGCCTGGTAACGCCAGATGTCCACGGATCCGTCGTCGGGCCCGGGCAGCAGGTCCGGCCCGTACCGGTACTCGTACCGCGAGTTGCCGTACCGATCACGGCACAGCCGGGCCTCACCCACCGGCCGGCGCCTCTTCGGGCTCGACCCGCAGGTCCCGGCTGACCGTACTGTAGATCGCGATCGCCGCGAGGACGGCGGTGAACGCGAACACGGTGCCGCGCGGTCCGGCGTACTGCATGAGCACACCGGTGAACATGGCACCGAACGGCAGGACCGCGAACGAGCCGAAGGTGACCACGGACTGGGTGCGCCCGAGGACCTCCTCGGAGGCGAGGCTCATGGTCAGCCGCATCTGCATCACGTTCATGTACGAGATCATCACGTTCATCAGGGCCCAGACCACGCCCAGCAGGATGGCCGGGATGCCGAGCGCGAGCAGCGGGAACAGCAGTACCGTCGCCCAGCTGCGCAGCACGACCGAGCGCACCAGTCCCATCCGGTTCTGCACCCGGTTGGCCACCAGGGAACCGACGATGCCCCCGATGGCGGACAGCGCGAACACCACGCCGATGACCGCGGCGGACGTGCCTCGCGACTTGACCAGCAACGTCATCAGCACGGTGATCCCGGAGAACAGGAAGTCGCCGGTCAGGGTCATGATCGTCAGCGCGCGGAGCCTACGCTGCGCGAACAGCGTGCGGAAGCCCCGGGTGAACTCCTCCCGCCACCGGCCCTGCTCGGTGTCGCCCTCCACCTGGAGGTTCGCCCGGATCAGTCCGACGGAGAGGGCCATCGCGCCGAACGACAGCGCGTCGATCACGAAGGGCACCGCCATGTGCGAGGTGGCCAGCATGAGACCACCGATCGGCGGCCCGACGAGCGCCGAGACGTTGTAGATCAGTTCCGACTGGCCGGAGGCGGTGCCGAGCTGGCTCTCCGGTACCAGCTTGGGCAACACCGCCACCTGCGCGATCTCACCGAGTGCGCTGGCCGCGCCGACCACCGCGGCGACTCCGTAGACGAGTCCGATGCTGAGGTGGTCCAGGTGGTACGCGATCGGGATGGCGAGGCTCACCAGCATCGAGACGATTCCGGCGACGATCAGCATGGCCCGGCGCGAGTACCGGTCCACCAGTACGCCGAGCGGCAGACTCAGCGCGATGTACGGCACGGTCTCCACCGCGGCGACGCCGCCGGCCTGCAGCGGCTTGCCGGTGATCGCGACCACCAGCAGCGGGAGCGCCACCAGTACCGTCGCGCTGCCGAGAGAGGAGACGAGGTTGCCCGACCACAGCAGCCCGTAGTCACGGTTGCGCCACAACGGGGTTGGCGTCGGTGTCTGCGTCGTCTCCGTCATCCCTGTTTCCTCATCGTCCCGGTCGGCATCCTCATGACGCCGCCCACTCCAGGACCGCCGCGGCGCCCCAGAGCTTGTTGTGTGCCTGACGCGCCACGAGGCTCCTGGCGCCGTCGATGACCTCGGTGCTGACCTCGTCACCGCGGCGGGCCGGCAGGTCGTGCATGAACGCCGCGTCCGGCCACCGTTCCAGCAGCGCCGGGTCGACCTGGAACGGCGCGAACAGCCGCCGCCAGTCCGGATCGGCCTTCGACGTTCCGGTGGTCTGCCACTGGGTCGTGTAGACCACGTCCACCTTCTCCGGCAGCTCCGTCGGATCGTACGACTGCCGTACCGCGCCGCCGTTGCACCGGGCCCGTGCGTCGGCCTCCGCCACCAGCTCCGGTGGCAGAGCGTAGCCCACCGGCGTCAGCAGATCGAGGCGTACGCCGGGAAACCGGGACAGCGCCAGGGCAAGGGCGGCGGCCGTGCTGTTGCCCTCGCCGAAGTACGCCACGTGCAGCCCGTCCACGGCCCCGAAGTGCTGCGCCATGGTGGCGAGGTCGCCGATCGCCTGGGTCGGGTGCTCCGCCGTGTTCATCGCGTTGACGACCCCGAGCCGGCCGCCCGAGGTCATGGTGCGCAGGTCGTCGGCATCACCGCTGGCGCGGACGACCAGCAGGTCCAGCATCCCGCTGAGCACCATCCCGGTGTCCGCCCAGGTCTCCCCGGTGGACAGCTGGAGGTCGTGCGGACCGTAGGACACCAGGTGGCCGCCGAGTCGCAGCGTGGCGACGGAGAACGCGGTCCTGGTACGGGTCGAGGCGTGCGCGAAGTACAGGCCGATCACCCTGCCACGCAGTGCCTGCGGTGGCTCCGGGGCGGATGCGAGGCGCTGGGCCGCCCCGACCAGGTCCCGCACCACCTGGTCGGGGACGTCGGCAAGGCTGATCAGTGATCGCACGGGGTCCCCTGAATGACGTCCGAACGGAGGATCCGCGCCCACACCGGGGTGAGGTCCCAGGCACCGGACATCGCCAGCGTCCGCCGGCCGCCCGACGAGGTGACCGACACGTCGATGAGGTCACCGTGCCCGCCGTCGGCGAGGCGTGGCCCGCGGGCGTCCGCCTCCGACTCCTCGAACACGCTGATCCGGATGAGCGACTCGGGACGCTCCGGCGCCTCGGCGACGACCCGCAGGTACGCCGGGTACCGCGCGGCCAGCTGACCGAGGGTCCGTTCCGAACGTGCCGCCGGTGACTCGCCGTCCCGCGCGTCCACCAGCAGGGGCATCGTGACGGCGAAGTTGCCCACGGTACTGATCGCGGTCTCGTGCACCCGGCCGTGGAAGTCCATGTGCACCGGAAGCACGGGCAGGCCCAGCATGTCGGCGAACGCGGCCAGCACCGAACCGACCGTGGCCAGTACCGACGCCTCCGGGCGTACCGGTTCGGCGCGCAGCTGCGGCTCACCCCGGACCAGCCGGTTCGGCAGGGCGCCGGCCATCGCGGCGGCGACGTCGTCGAACGCCGCGGCCCGCGCGCGTTCCTCGGCGACCTCCGGCCTGCTGGCCGCGTCCGCGAGGAACCGCACGTAGTCGCGGTAGCGGGTGCCGGAGGCGGACAGCCGCGGTGCGGCGCCGCGCCGGCGGCTCTCCAGCGCGGTCGTCAGGTCGGTGGCGATGGTCGACTGGGCCTCACCGTCGGCCACCACGTGACTGACGCACAGTACGAGCGTGCCCGTGCCGTCCGCACCACGCAGCAGCACCGCCATCACCGGCAGCTCCGTCGCCGCGTCCCAGGGCAGATCCGCGACGATCCCCTCGACCGCGTCGGCGTCCAGGTCCGCGTCCGTCACCGGCAGGATCAGCGAGGCCACCGGCACCGGGGCCAGCGCCGGTTCCGCGCCGGGCACGACGACGGTACGCAGGGCGGGATGCGCGGCGATCACGTCGCCGAGCGCCGCGGACACCACCCCGTCGGAGTCGCCACCGACGTCCAGCACGATCCGTACCACCGTGTCGTGCTCGACGGGAGTTCCCCGCGCGACGCCGAGCAGCGGCAGCCGGTCACCGGTGGGCGGGCCCGAGGGGCGCTGCGTCAGCAGGGACGGCAGCTCCGGCCCGGTGACGACGCGTCGGGTGACCGCGATCGGTTCGACGTCGGCGGCAGCCGCCGGGGCGTCCCCGGTCACGCCGTTGACCCGCTCCTCGAGCATGGCGACGAACGCGGCGAACGTCGGGCGCCGGTACAAATCCATGACCCGCAGCCGGACGCCGGTCGCGGCGGTCAGTCGCGCCACCATCTCCAGCGCGCTCAGCGACGAGCCGCCGGTGTGGAAGAACTCGTCGTCCTCCTCGATCGCGTCGGCGCCGACCGCCCGCAGCCAGACCGTGTGCACCGTCGTCGCCAGCTCACCGACCGGCTCGACGACCCGCCCGGGCCGGTCGTCCGCGGCGGCACCGGCATACCGGGCGATCATCTCGTCCCGGTCGAACTTGCCGGTCACCTTGTACTCGAGGCGTTCCACCCGTCGGAACCGAGCCGGGATCATGTACGTCGGCAGCGCGTCCGCGAGGTACTCGCGCAGCGCCTCCTCGGCGTCCTCGGCCGACACGTACAGGCAGAGCAGGCTGCGCACGTCGCCGCGCTCCACGACCACCACCGCGGCGTCGCTGATCAGCGGGCAGCGGCCCAGTACCGTCTCGATCTCCTCCAGCTCGATGCGGTACCCGGCGACCTTGACCTGTGAGTCGACCCGGCCGCCGAACTCCAGCACGGGGGCACCGCCCGGCCCGACGACCAGCCGGCCGAGGTCACCGGTGCGGTAGAGCAGGCGGCCCGGATCGCGGGGGTCGGCGGGGAAGAACTCCCGGGTCCGTGCGGGGTCGGTGTAGCCGTCCGCGACGCCGACACCGCCGATGACGATCTCCCCCACCGCGTACGGCGGGCACAGCCGGCCGCCGGCGTCGAGCACGAAGATGTCGTAGTTCGGCAGCGGCAGACCGATCGGCACCTTGCCGCTGGTCGGTGTGTCCTCCACCAGCAGGGTGCTTGCGTTCACCGCGGCCTCGGTCGGGCCGTACACGTTGATCAGGCGGCTCGGCCCCCCGACGACCGCGCGCCAGCGTTGGTACTGCTCGTAGTGCATGCTCTCACCGCCGACCAGCAGCCAGCGCATGTCCGGCAGGTCGACCGGCCTGCCCGCGGCCTCGTACGCGGCGAGCATGCTCGCCCAGTGCGGGGTGACCAGGTCCAGGTGGCTGACGCGGCGCCGGCGCAGCCAGTCCGCCAGCTCGAACGGTTCGAGCAGCAGGTCCAGCGGCACCGGCACCAGGCAGGCACCCGCCGCCCAGGCCGGGAAGATCTGCTGCATCGCGGGATCGAAGTACAGCGGCGACATCTGCGCCAGCACGTCAGTGGGCCGAACCGGGCAGGCGTCCAGCACCCACTGCACCAGGTTGGTCAGGCTGTCGTGGCGGATGCGGACACCCTTGGGCGTGCCGGTGCTGCCCGAGGTGTAGATCGTGTACGCCAGGTCGGTCCGGCCGCGCTCGGCGAATCCCGTCGTGGCGGGTCCGGTCGGCTCGACCGGGTCCGCGTCGACCACCGGTCCGGGCAGGTCCGCGGGGCGGTCCTTGCCGGACACGACCATGGCGGACAGGCCACAGTCCGCGGCGATCACCGCCAGCCGCTGGGTGGGCAGCAGCGGGTCGACCGGCACGAAGACCGCACCCACCTTGAGCGCCGCGACCACCGCCGCGTAGGTCGCCACGCACCGTCCGTCCAGGATGCCGACCCGGTCGCCGGCCCGGACCCCGGCGGCGCGCAGCCGTGCCGCGATCGCCGAGGCGTGCGCGTCGAGCTGGGCGTAGCTGAGCTCGTCGGTCTCGTCGGCGACCGCGGGTCGGTCCGGGAACTCCGCCACCGACCGGGCGAACAGATCCGCCACCGTCACGTCGGGTACCGCCGCTGTCGTGTCGTTGAAGCCGGCCCAGGCCGCTCGGGCCGCCTCGGTGAGGTGCGCACCGGACAGGTCAGGGTTCACGGTGCCACTCCTCGATGTGTCACGGAATCGATGACGCCGCCGAACATCTCCACGAGCGCGCCGACGGTGTTCGCGTCCACGACGCGGGTCAGGTACTCGAACTGGACGGCCAGCGGGCCGTCGGTGCTGACGTGGCACACCACGGTGAGCGGCAGCTTGGGCGCCTCGTCACCGTCGATGTCCGCGATGCGCAGCCCGCCGTGCGACGTCAGCCGGTCGGCCGGGTCCTCGCCGGGATAGTTCTGGTAGAGGTACAGGACATCGGACACGCCGCGCAGCGAGTCCGCGCCGATCGCCCGGCAGATCTCCCGGATGCCGGTGTCCTCGTACTGGCGGGCCCGGGTCAGCGCCGCCCCGACCAGCCGGGTCGCCTCGACGGGGTCGGCGTCCAGCGCGGTACGGACCCGGACCGGCACGGTGTTGACGAAGCAGCCGACCGTGCCGTGGCTGTGGTCGAGTTCCCCACGGCCGGAGGTCATCGCGAGCACGGTCACGTCGCCGCTGCCGCTGATCCGCGCCAGCGCGGAGGTCAGCGCGGCGAGCACCACCGCGTTCGGGGTCTGGGCGGTGGTCCGGGCGAGGTCGGCGACCGCGGCGTCCGTCGCGTCGGTCAGGTTCAACCAGATCGACGCCCGGTCGTCCGGTGCGGCACCCGCGAGACCGGTGCCCGGCACCCGGGCGGGCCGGAGGTCGGCGAGCCACTCCTGCCAGAACCCGGCCGCATCCGACCGGTCCCGGCTCGACACCGCCCGGACCAGCTCGACGTACCGGTCCGGCTCGTCCCCCTCGTCTGCGACCGGGCGGCCGTCGAGGTGCGCCTGGTACGCCGCGAACAGCCGGTCCCGGAGCAGCGCGTGCGACCAGCCGTCGGTGAACACGTGGTGCATCGTCCAACCCAGCGCCGACGCGCCGGACCCGGCCCGGAACAGACGCAGGTCGAAGACCGGCCAGCGGGTCGCGACCTGGTCGCGCACCGCGTCGACGGTCCAGGCGCGCGCCGCCCCGACCGCGTCGTCCTCGACGTCGACGACGCGCAGCGGGAACCGTGGCCTGGCCTGGATCCGCTGTACCGGCTCCCCGTCGACCTCCTCGATCGTGGCACGCAGTGCGGCATGCCGTTCGACGAGCGTGTTGACCGCGGCCTCCAGCGCCGCCGGGTCGACCGGACCGGACAGCTCGTACCATTCCCGTACGCAGTAACGGGTCTGGTCGCCGTCCCGGGCCGCTCCCCAGTGGATCGACTGCTGCTCGGCCAGCAGCGGCAACAGGACCGGCTCCTCGTCAGCCGCGGGCAGTGCCGGCTCCGGGGACGGTGCCGGTACTGCGGGCTCCGACAGGTCGCGCTCCGGTACCACGAGCGCCGCCAGCTGCCGGATGGTGGGTGCGATGAACACGTCCAGGATCTTGAACCGCAGCCCGGCCGCGAGCGCGCGGTCCCGCAGCGCGATGCTGGTGATGGAGTCGCCGCCGAGTTGGAAGAAGTTGTCGTCCAGCCCGACGTCGTCGGTTCGCAGCGTCTCCTGCCAGACCTCCCGCAGGACCCGCTCGACCGGCGTCACCGCCCGCTCCGACGGTGTCTCCGTTCCGGCAGTGGTCAGGTGGACCATCTGGTGGAGGGCGTTGCGGTCGGTCTTACCGGCGGAGGTCTTCGGCAGTTCGTCGAGGACTGCCAGACCACGCGGGATCACCGCGGGGGGCAGCATGTCGACGAGGGCCCGGTAGACGTCCTCGCGCCGCACACCCGCCGGCGCGCCCACGAACGCCACGACGTCGGCCTCGCCGGGCGGCACCATCGCAACCGCCTCCCGTACGCCACCGACGGCGCGGATCACACCCTCGATCTCGCCGAGATCCACCCGTACGCCGCGCACCTTGACGACGTGGTCGCGGCGGCCCTCGTAGGCGAGTTCGCCGGACGAGAGCAGGCGCACCCGGTCACCCGTGGCGTACATCCGCTGTCCGGGGAGGTCGCTGAACGGGTCGGGCAGGAACACCCGCGCCGTGTCGGACGGGCGGCCCAGATAACCCAGCGCGACGCCGGTGCCACCGATGTACAGCTCGCCGATCGAGCCGACCGGGCACTGGCGCAACGCGTCGTTGAGCACGTAGCAGCGCACGTTGTGCAACGGCCGGCCGATCGGCACGATCGCGCCGGCCTCCGTACCGGTCCAGCGGTGCCCCGTCGCGTCGATGGTCGCCTCGGTGGGACCGTAGATGTTGAAGACCGCGGCCCCGGGGCACAGGTCGTCGAACTGGCGCACCCGCTCGGCGCGCAGCGCCTCACCGGCGAGCAGCAGCACGTCCGGCGCGGGCCGGACCCGGTCCGGGTTCGCCGCCAGGTGGTCGACCACCGGGTACCACAGCGACGGGACGCTGTCCCAGTGGGTGACCTGCTGCTCGACCAACCAGTCCGCCATCGCGGCCGGCGCCACCCGGACCTCGTCGGGTACCGGCAGCAGCGTCGCGCCCGCCGTCCAGGCGCAGAAGATCTGCTGCCAGCAGGCATCGAAGTGCATCGGCGCGCTCTGGGTGAGCCGTGCACCCGCCGGCACCGGCAGGGTGGCCACCAGCCCGGCCACCAGGTCGGCCAGGCTGTCGTGTCGGACCAGGACCGGCTTCGGCCTGCCGGTGCTGCCGGAGGTGAACATGAGGTATGCGGCGGTGAGCCGGTCGCACCGGTCGACGTCCGGGCCGTCGTCCGGTAGGTCCACCGCGTCGAGCACCGGAACCGTGCCGAGATCCGGCAGGCTCCTCGGCCCCACCCGCACCACCGCACGGGCACCGGCCAGGCCGACCGTCGTACGCAGCCGCGCCGGGGGCGCGGAGATGTCCTGCGGCGCCACGGTGAGGCCGGCCATCAGCGCGCCGAGCAGAACCGGGTACAGGTCGACGTCCTTGTCGGAGACGACCGCGCACACGTCGCCCGGCCGCAGCCCGCGCTCGGCCAGTCCCCGCGCCGCGCCGCGTGCCCGCGACATCAGCTCGTGGTAGCGCAGCTGACGGC